>DAIRER010000507.1:0-1719 GCA_036795495.1 Pseudobdellovibrionaceae bacterium
CCTTGAGTCTCCTCAAGGGCTTTTTTGCAATCCATCATTCCTGCATTTGTTTTTTCACGAAGTTCTTTAACTAAAGTCGCTGATATCGCCATTCCTTACTCCTGCTCTGTAGGTTCAGTTGTTTGTTCAGGATTTTCTAATTCAGCCTGAATTTCAATTTCTTCTGCCGTTCCCGCAGCAACTAACTTGCGTGTAGGACGTGCCACTTTAACAACAGAGGGACCTTCGGTCTTTTTTGGAGCTTCTTTAGTAGATGCACCCGCTCCAGCGCCCGCACTGCGGCCACGGCGTTTGTCTTCTTTAGATGGAGTCGAAGCTGTCTTCGTCTCTTTTTCTGAATCTGAGTGTTTATCTGTTTGAGAACGAGCCTTCTCTTCCCAAATTTTTGCACCTTCCATATAAGACTCTGCAATTAAATTTGTAAAAAGTTTGATCGAACGAATCGCATCGTCATTTCCAGGAATTGGATAATCAATGGACTCAGGGTCTGAATTGGAATCTGCAATACCAACTACAGGCATTTTTAATTTTTTAGCTTCAGATACAGCAATATGTTCTTTAGGTAAATCCACAACAAACATTGCCGAAGGAGCCTCTTTCATTTCACGAATTCCCGTTAAGAATTCTGATAGTCGTAGATACTCTTTTTCAATTTTTGCTCTTTCTTTTTTAGTTAGGTAAGTAAGGTCACCCTTTTCACGCATTTGATCGATTCTTTTCAAGCGATCAATAGATGTTTTTATGGTTTCAAAGTTTGTCAACATTCCGCCCAACCAGCGCTTCGTTACAAAATATTGACCACAACGCTGAGCGGCCTCTTGAATGGGCTCAATCGCTTGCTTTTTTGTTCCTACAAAAATGATTTTTCCACCATTTGCAGCAAGATTCTTCACAAACTCAGCCGCATGATTTGCTTTTACAACTGTTTTTTGAAGATCAATGATGTGAATCCCACCTCTGTCTGTGTAAACGTAGGGTTTCATTTTCGGATTCCAACGCTGAGTTTGGTGTCCAAAATGAACTCCAGCATCGAGCATCTCTTTCATGTTAACTTGGGCCATAGAATTTCCTTTCCGGTTAAGCCTCCTCCTGAGCAGGGACTTGAAGTCGGAGAACCCGAACCTTCAAGTAAAAGCCCTTATGAAACACATTGATCATAGGGGACCAGTCATTACTCTAGGAGTGTGTTATAGTTAGTGGTAAAACCACCAAGGGGTGAGTATCATAATGAAACTTCTGGAGCAACTAAAAATCCAGTAGATGTTTCGCCGAGTAGGTTTTCACAAACTTTTCGAGCCTGGGACAGGGCCCCAGCAAGATTTATGCACCCCTCTGCACCCGAAGAAGAAATCCAAAGATTTTCAACTTGTGAGATTTGACCAAAATCATTGATTTTATATTCATTTCCACCCCCGATACTTGAAGATAGAACAATACGTTCTCCCTTAAGCTCCTTTAAAGAATCTGGAAAGGCTCGTTGAATTTGACGTTTCATTTTTTTTAAAGAGTGAACCACGTGCTCACTATCTTCTGTGAACTCAGAACTAACAAAAGTTAACCACTGTGAAATCTGACCCTGGCCCTCTTCAGAAGCTAAAAATCGTCCCACGCAGGGGCCAATGTCATCTTGGGTGGTGCCATTAAGGATAAACATATTTTTAAGATCTGTTACAGAATTTTTATGATGCAGATCCATCGTTAAAGCAGACCAATAGGTGT
>DAIRER010000049.1:0-8780 GCA_036795495.1 Pseudobdellovibrionaceae bacterium
CGAAGACTCAATACGATCTACATCCGAAGGCTCTTCGACAACACAAAGAATCTCATCAGAACGATGAGGGTCTTGGCAGTAATAACAAATCTCTTGATCGGTATAATTAAAACACTCCCGGCACTGATGCACTTGGGCCTTAATGTCTGTCAAAGCCAAAGAAAGCTCTTGAGTGTAATTTTCAGGGGATTTTAAAATAAAATACGCCAACCGTTGTGCCGTCTTGGGTCCAATTCCTGGCAACCGATTGAGTTCATGAATAAGTTTTTCAAGAGAAGCTATTTTAAGCATAATTCCAAACCTAGAACATGCCTGGAATGCTCATACCACCAGTGACTTTTTCCATTTCTTTAGAGGTCTCTGCTTTAGCTTTTTTAAGAGCCTCATTCGTTGCAGATAGAATCATATCTTGCAACATTTCAGCATCGCCCTCTTTAACAACATCTGGATTAATTTCAACAGCAAGAATTAAATTATCACCATTCACTCGAACCTTAACAGCACCACCACCGGATGTGGCTTCAAATTCTTTTTTAGCCATTTCCTCTTGAGTTTTTTTTAGTTTTAATTGCATTTGATTGGCCTGTTTCATCAACTGAGCCATGCCGCCGGAAAAACCTTTCATGAATTACCTCCTGGTTTTGTTATACCTGTTACTGAAATTATTTTAGCCTTAAAAACATCCTGAGCCGATTTGACCAATGGATTTTGAGAAGCCCTAGTCTGAAGAACCTCTTCTTCAGACTGTTTTTTCTTTTGCACCAGAGCCTGAGCACTTTCTCCGCTCGGTTGTCCTTGTTGCTTTTTTTCAGTAATAATTTCAAAAGAATAACGAGGTCCCCAGTAAGATGCAATAAAACCCTGCAACTTTTTTGCGATTTCTACAGATCCAAATTGATCCTTCAAAAAAACCTGGCGTTCGGGAATGCCCAATAAGATTTTTTCACCCTCTAAACGATGAAATAATAAATTTTCTAACTTTGCGGCAAATAAGGCATCATCATTTCTGACATGATCCACAAAATGCAACCACTTGTCCTTAATCCCAATAGTCTCTTTCATTTTCTCTAAACCCTTGGGAACTTCTGGGATAATTTTTGATTCTTTAAGCCGCACAGAGGACTCTTTTAAAGAACTGTGTTTTGCAGAAGGGATCACCGTTTCACGATCTTGAAATAACTTTGTTAAATCTAAAGAGGTCGGTGCCGCAGCCATTCTAAAAAAAAGCACTTCGCAAACCAATCGTGGGTCTTGAGCTTTAGCTAAATCCTGAGCCCCCTTAAGAAGCATATCAAAAATCAAATGAACTTCTTCTTCTGAAGTTTTTTGCGCCAACTCCATTAAAAAATTAAATTCTGAATCTGGAAGATCTAAAAACTGAGCGACATTATCAGGAGCAACTTTGCACATGAGAAGATGACGAACCAATTCTAAAACTTCGCGCACAAGAAGGTCCGGGTCAAAGCCACTCAAATGAAGCCCATTTAAAACTTTAAAAATTTCAGCCTTATTGCGATCCACGATGTGTTGCAAGCTGCGTAACAAAAGAGAGCGATCCGTCAATCCTAAAACAGAAACAAGTTTTTCTTGGGTCAATTCTCCATCGCAAAAATTCATCACCTGATCGAGTAAACTTTGAGAGTCTCTCATGCTCCCATCGCCCTGTTTGGCGATCAACCAAAGAGCCTCTTCGGTGGCTGAAATGCCCTCGGCCTTAGTGATTTTCCCCAACCTCTCAACTATTTGTTTGATTGGAATGCGACGAAAATCAAATCGCTGGCAACGAGATAAAATCGTTGCAGGAATTTTATGAACCTCTGTCGTTGCTAAAACAAAAATCACATGACCGGGAGGCTCTTCTAAGGTTTTTAAAAGCGCATTAAAGGCACTGTTTGAAAGCATATGAACTTCATCAATAATATAAACCTTATACTTACCCTGGGACGGCATAAAGGCCACACCCTCGCGCAACTCTCGAATGGAATCCACTCCGTTATTGGAGGCTCCATCTATTTCTATCACGTCAATATGATTTCCTTGAGAAATTTCCTGACAAGTCGAACACGCATTGCAGGGTGAAAAATCAACAGCGTTGGGGCACCTTAAGCTCTTAGATAAAATACGAGCCGAAGAGGTTTTACCCGTGCCACGAGGCCCGGTAAATAAAAGAGCATGGGGAAGTCTTTGATGACGAAGAGCATTTAATAAAGTTTGAGTGATATGGTCTTGTCCAACAACATCACCAAAGCTTTGCGGACGCCACTTTCGTGCAATGACTTGATAAGACAATCGTACCCCTTTAAAAAAGCCGGGCGCCCCATAACACATGAAACCTTAATTACCGTTGCTCCCTTCCGGGCCTAGCGGGATTCACTAAAATTGTCATTGTATGGGACCCAGCAAATTGAAAACAAAGTAAGATCTATCTGAAATCTAAGAACTGAGCAAATAATTTAAGAGCAGATTCTACCGAGGTCAGTCGGAGAAGCTGCCGCCCCCCTTGACCCGCTTGAACTTGAACCCCATCCGCCTCTGATACAAATATTGAGGGCCTTGAATTGGAAACACCCTGTTCCGATCCTAAAAGATGAGTGTAATTTCCCTGAAGTAAATCAGGATAACATGTTGCAATATAGAGAGCTTTTTCTTTCGGGGGGATTCCTACAGCCGTGGGCGTTGGCTTTTTAATTTTTACTAAAATCTCTTCTGGAACTAAAAAAGGATAGAGTACTTTTTCTCCACTTGGAGTTGCAACTTTACGAAAGTACACTAAAGCACTTTGGTTTTGAGCGTTGAGCATACTGTGAGCTAAAATAAAAGTTCTTTCATAATTTTTATAGGGATTTAAACAATTCATCAAACCCAGATATCCATACTCAATGCTTAAATTATATTTTGGAGCTGTTTTGATAATCCTTTTGGGTTGCTCTGGATTTGGATTCTGATTTTGAGCCTCAGCAGAAAGGCGCGTAATCCCATCCAAAAAAGCAATTTTAATTTCAGGTTCCCAACAAGAACGGCCACACAAAGTCGATGAGGTTCTGCCCCGGTGTTGAACATTAGATCTTGAATAGAAAATGCAGAAATGGGGTTTAGCAACCCCATTAAAAGAATAAAAATAAATTTTCTAAATCTCATTTTACTCATGTGAGTATTACTCATTTGTTAAAATTAAGGCCTTTAAATACGGAGCCAACTCAGGCACATCCTTAGAAAGGGCTGCTACAGTCACTGTGTCTAAATTCACGAGACCAACAATCTTATTTCCAGCATCATTTATATCAAACCCCTGACTTGCAAGGTAATCCTTCAGTTGATTCATTTCCTCGGCGCTAAAATCTGAAATTTGATTTTGTTTTTGTGCAGCTATTGAAATTCTTTGAACTGAGGCTCCGATAATTTTTTCTAAATCCGGTGGAGATTGAGTCGGCATTGCTAATAACTTATCTGTTTGCTGTCCATTTTCTGTTTCAGCTAGAAAGGCTTGATTCTCAAGGTAAGCCGCCAAATGATCTTGCAAATCAATAGGAGGCAGCGCTTGAGGATCAATTGCTAAAAACAAAGCCCCTACGGCTAAATTACCAGCAGTTTGCACTGAAAATAATCCAGGATAAGAGTCACCACCAGAACCAGATTGACCAGAGTCTGACCCGCCCCATCGGCCTCCTCCATTTTCATTGAGTCTTGAACCAACAGCACGATCAGAACCTCCACGATTTGTATCTAAGTAACGACCGCCCATTCCTTTTGAACCTTCGGATCTACCCTTTTTTGAGTCTTTACTGGGTTTAGAATCTTTATCCTTCGCCTGGGACATGGCTGGGACTAAAAGCAAAGCCCCACGCACTGTCTGCACAAATGCCCCACCAGGAACAAAAAGTGATGCCGCATTAGATACTCCAGGTAGAGTTAACGTTAAAGAAAGAGTGACCATCAGAGCTAAAATTGGACTTTTCATAGATACCTCTCTTTTGAATTATTCATTGAGGCTCTTTTATCCCAATTCCAAGCTTAGGGTTATTTTTTATTTAACAAATGGAAACTCTTCTCTATGAGATCATCCCCATTTTGTTCATGTATAAAAAAATCTTATGGATCATTCATTAGTGCGACTTAAATAAACACTTCCTCAAAAGTACTATTTCAAAAGCGCTTTCTTCAAATTGCTATCAATGGCATCCAAAAAAGCTTCTGTATTGAGATAGTTATCTGCAGAAACTTTGTCTCCATGAACCAACACCGCAAGGTCCTTGGTCATTTTTCCAGATTCTACAGTGTCCACACAGACTTTTTCTAAAGTTTTTGCAAAGTTCACCAATTCGGGAGTGTTGTCCAATTCTCCACGGAAAGCCAACCCTCGGGTCCATGCAAAGATAGATGCAATCGGATTTGTCGAAGTGGGTTTTCCTTGTTGATGCATTCGGTAGTGGCGTGTCACTGTTCCATGAGCCGCCTCGGATTCCATCGTTTTACCATCGGGAGTTATCAGCACGCTGGTCATTAAACCCAAAGATCCAAACCCCTGAGCCACAGTGTCCGACTGAACATCCCCATCATAATTCTTGCAGGCCCAAACAAAAGCCCCTTCCCATTTCAGCGCACTGGCCACCATGTCATCAATCAAACGGTGCTCATAGGTAATCCCGGCTGCTTCGAATTTGTTTTTAAAATCCTTCTCGTAAATTTCTTGAAAAATATCTTTAAATCGACCATCGTACTTTTTTAGAATCGTGTTCTTAGAAGAAAAATACAAAGGCCACTTTTTTGCTAAAGACATATTAAAACATGCTGTTGCAAAACCGCGGATGGATTCTTCGGTGTTGTACATAGCCATAGCCACACCATTACCTTTAAAATTATAAACCTCGTAGGATTGCGCTTTTCCTCCACCCTCGGGCTCAAAAGTAATTGTCAATTTGCCTTTTCCCTGGGTTACAAAGTCAGTGGCTTTGTATTGATCACCAAAAGCATGACGACCAATACAGATAGGTTTATTCCAACCGGGAACCAAACGGGGAACATTTTTACAAATGATCGGCTCACGGAATACAGTTCCGTCTAAAATATTTCGAATGGTCCCGTTGGGGGACTTCCACATTTCTTTTAAATTAAATTCTTTAACTCGAGCCTCATCAGGAGTAATTGTCGCACACTTTACACCAACACCATATTTTTTAATGGCCTCTGCAGAATCGATGGTGACTTGGTCTTTGGTCGCATCGCGATGTTCAATTCCTAAATCAAAATATTTTAAATCAATTTCTAAGTAAGGCAAAATAAGTTTTTGTTTAATGAAATGCCAAATGATCCGTGTCATTTCATCGCCATCTAACTCTACTACTGGATTTTTAACTTTAATTTTATTCATGACTTTCGCCCTTTCCCTAAGATGTTTGTTGGACTTTTTAGCCAATGTACTGGATCATAGAATTCGGTGTCAATGTGTTAGAAGAAGTCTTTCAATTTCAGAACTGGCAAGTTAAAATTCAGCGAAAATTATTTCGTCGAGGTATTTCTTTATCTGTTTTTCCTGATTTAAGAATTCAAGTTTCAGCAGGACTCAGTGTTTCACAGAAAGAAGTTGCTTATTTTTTAGACAAAAAAACGCGGTGGATTCAGAAACATTTTCAAAAATTTGAGTCGAAAAAACTTCTGATACAAAGCCAGATCCAGCACCAGACCTTTCAGACGGGTGCTGTGTTTCCCTTTTTAGGAAAAGATCTTCATTTTAAAAATGTTCCGACGCCCATCGATAAATATTTTATTTCTATTTCTGAACCCTATTTAAATTTGCACGCACCCCTAACTTTGAAAGGCACTGAACCTATTATTCCCAAAAACAATTGGATAAAAGATGAAGTTCGAAGGATTTACCTTAGGGAATCCAAAAAAATACTTATTGAAAGAGTTCAACATTGGTCAAAAGAAACTGGATTTAATCCCAAGTCTCTTTCATTTCGAACTCAAAAATCAAGATGGGGGAGCTGCAGCTCTTCTGGAAAAATATCACTGAATCTAAAACTTATAATTTTTCCCATCGAAGTTATTGATTATGTTATCGTTCATGAGCTGTGCCACTTAAAACAAATGAATCACTCGTCTTTGTTTTGGCAATTGGTTGCAAAACATATTCCCCACCACAAATCTATGACTCGCACACTTAAAGAACAACAATGGAAAACTCATTTTTTAGAAGTCTAAGACAACGCCATCACCAACTATGTCTAGTCTAGTCTAGTCTAGTTTAGTTTAGTTTTATAATTAAATCCTATGACTATCGTCTGATTTCTTAATAGAGAACTATTCATTCTATTGAGCTCTGTTAGACTGACTAAGCAAATGACCATTTAAATTCAGCGGAGTTAATCAACTATGAAAAACTACTTCATTATAATTTTTTGTTTTATTACCCTTTTAATTACTAAAAATAGCCTGGCGCAAACTCCAGCTAAAGTGGAAAAAGAAAATATAATTGACTCCATAGACTACCCTGAATTGCAAGTGGTTCCCAGAGCCAGTGAACGCTTATTAGAAGAGGCTCGCTTTGAACGCGATTATGGTTTTTTTACGCATTGGACCTATTGGGTTTCAGGGGCCATGACTCTTTATGCAGGAACTTCGCTGGGGGGCACTCACAAAGACCCAGCCGCTTCGGCTGTAGAAAAAGACAGCGCCGCCAACGCTACAAAATTTTCTCAGGTGGTCGGCGGCGGCAGTTTGTTGCTCGCGGCCTACATGTCCTATAGCAAACCCTATGTTTCTCAGCTAGAAAAAGTTCAAAAAATAAAGCCTGGCAATCGCAGATCTGATTTACTCAGAGAGCGTTATGCTGAAGAGGGATTGGAAAATCCAGCAAAACTCATCAGTACTTTAAATTGGATTGTCTTTTTTTCTAACTTTATCTCGGCCGGGATTGTTTCTAGCTATGCCAATGCAAACACCAATGTATTTGCTCTTTCTGCTGTTTTAACATCGACCCTTCCTTTTTTATTTAAACATTCTTACATTACGGTTTATGAAAAGCATCTTGAGTACAAACGAAAGATTTATACTCCGATAGTCTTTTTTGATAATCAAAACGCAACTCCACTACTTGGATTTAATTATACTTTTTAAATATGAATAATTTAATTTTTTCACTTTTAGTGTTTTCATTTTTTTCCATTTCGATATGGAGCGATGCTTGTTGTGCTCGTTCCACCACTGGACCAGCGGCAACCAATGGTCCGGCGACAACCTCCCCTACAATAGAAACTTGTGATTCTTTTGAAAGCTTTCAAAAGTCCTATCAATTTCTTGTTAAAGAAAAAGAACTTGATATGTCTGAAACACAAATAACTCAAATGGCACTTGAGGTTTCAAAAAATTGTACGGGCGCCGCTCAACGTTTTGAAAAAACCTATCTTTTAATGAAAAACTCTGGAGTGGATTTAAAAAAATCTTTACAAATAGGACTAGAGTTTTCTGGATTCTCAGAGTCCCGAGTCCTTAACTTTGTAGATGTTTTTAAGGGAGTTTATTTAGAAAATTATTTTAACTTTGATTTTCCTGTTGCTTATGCAATAGCCTTGGATCTTTCAAAAAAAGCAGAAGAAGGCTCCATTGATGCGATCCGAATGGATTTTTTAAATATGCTTAAATTTTGTATGGAAAAGAAAAACCTAGACCTCCCTTTAAACTATTGTTCACAAGTTGCACTCAAACTTTGTGATCAATCCTATTTATTTCCTAAAACAGGAGCCTTTAATGACTTTGAAGGCTTTTTCAAATTTACAAGAACTGAGGCTGGATTTGGACTTTCAATTAAAGAAGCCCTTGATTTGGGGCTTGAAATTATTCAATATGGTCCCAAAGCCATTCCTAATTTCAGAAAAGCATTTCAGTTTGCCCATGATGGCCAAAAGGGACTTCAACTCAATGCCAAGGCTTCTTTAAAATTAAGTCTAGAAATTGCAAAACATTCTTTAAAAAATGAGTCCCCAACAATAGAAGAACTTTCTACAATCAAATGAAGAATCCTAGGGTTTTTTTAAAAATTTTTATTTTCATTTTTATTTTCATTCTGGGAAACTCTTTTCTGGAGGCCTCCGAGAAAAATAAAGAAACCTCTGTAGAGTTGGTTTGGGAAGAAATCCCTGAAGCCTCTTTATACGAGTTAGAAGTCTTTAATTTAAGTAAAAAGTTATTAAAAACAGTTCGACAAAACCAACCTACTTTTGTTTTGGAACTCCCCCTGGGACAATATCTTGCGCGCATGAGAGTTGCTGATGAACGTAAGGTCTTTGGTGTATGGTCAGAAATGAGTGAGTTTTTAGTGTCACTACAAACTCCTAAGTTCTTAAATGAAAAACCCATTCAGGTATTACCTGACCCCAAAACTCTTCAAGCCGTTGTTTCAGTCCGGTGGGAGAAGTCCCCCTTGGCTACTGGTTATCGAGTGGAGATTTTTGATGAGGCTGGGAAACTGGCCATGAGTAAGCAGGTTCGCTCGTCTTCAGTGCGTTTAAATTTAGCCCCTGGAGTTTATCATTATCAAGTGATTGCCCTTACTGAGGGCGGTGAAGAATCCGCCCCCCAAAAAGAAAAACAAACTATTGCAGTAGATCGACCCCAGTTGGATAGTCCCATTTTCGAAGAAAGCTCAACCATTGAAGCAAACTCAAACCTTCGTTGGAAAGTTCATCCAAAATCTGTATCTAAGGGTACACTGGAGTACCTTCCGTTCTTAGCAACGACGTGGAATTTAGTAAAAGATTTAAATTTTGAAAACGAACAACTCT
>DAIRER010000508.1:0-1715 GCA_036795495.1 Pseudobdellovibrionaceae bacterium
CAACATAAAGTCTTAATCCATCCCAAAATTTTAAACCTTGTTTTTTAATTTCACTGATCAGAAATAAAGTTTCATCTATTTGATTGTCAACTTTTTCTTTTTCTTTTCCTCTTTCTAAAGCTTCTTCTTTCGAAATCAGAAATGTGGATAATTTGTTAAGGTCAATATTAAAAGTTACTTCTTTGAGTTGCTCCCAAGTAGTTTTTCTTTTTACGAATTCAGAAAATAATGTATTGGAGGCTGAAACTGTTAAGTGATGATAAACAAAAGTCAAAATCTTTTTAACCCAAAAATCTCAATAGAGATTTAGTTTATTGTCTAAATGGTTGTTTTTGATTAAATTGGCCTAGGAAATTGATATGGATTAAATTCATTAAAAAGGTGAATCGATGAAAGATTGGATAGACTTCGAATATTCCAATAAATCAGTTACTGCTCATGGAGGAATGAGCCTTATGAAACGTTTTTTGGATAAGACAGAAATCATTAATAAAATCAATAGTTTGGGCATAGTAGAGCCTAGCTCTAACGCTGGCTATTCTGTATCTGAGATGTTTACTTCTTTTTTTGTAAGTGTGTGGTTGGGAGCAAACCGTTTTGCACATACTTCTATTTTACAACATGATAAGGTTCTACAAAGGATCTTTGGATTAAATCGAGCCCCTTCGAATGACACCTATCGGCGATTTTTTCAGAAGTTTGATTTTGAACTCAGCACCAATGCTTTTTTTGAGCTTTATAGTTGGATGTTCAGTCAGTTGAAATTAGACAATTATACCTTAGACGTAGACTCAAGTGTGTGGACACGCTATGGAAAACAACAAGGAAGTAAGAAAGGCTACAATCCCAAGAAAAGAGGGCGGTTATCACATCATCCACTAATTGCTTTCGTGGCAGAGTTGAAAATGGTGGCTAACTTTTGGCTCAGACCTGGAAATTCTAATACTTCTAACAATATATTAGCATTTTTACAAGAAACATTCGATGTGCTGCAAGGCAAGACAATAGGCTTATTTAGAGCAGATAGTGGGTTTTATTCTAAAGATGTGATGGAATGGCTAGAAGAAAAACAGACCGATTATGTGATAGCAGTAAAAATGTACCCCAACCTCAGAGATGAATTTAAAGAACATGCAAAGTGGGTAGAACACGCAAATGGCATCTGGGTTGGAGAATTAATATTCAAAGCAGAAAACTGGGATAAGGCACGAAGAATTGTGATTGTAAAGCAGCAAGTAGATTTAAGGCCTAAGGCTCCTGGGAAATTACTTTTCCCAGACGATGAAATATACAGAAACTACCGTTATACAGCCTATGTAACTAATTCAAAACTCTCATCCGTGTTAGTTTGGGAATTATACAGGCAACGAGGAGATGCTGAAAATAGAATAAAAGAACTCGAATATGATTTTGGTGCTGACAACTTCTGCATGCAAGACTTTTATGCAACGGAAGCGGCCTTACGAACAGTGATGTTATCCTATAATTTAATGGCCTTATTCAAATTGACAGTCTTGCAACAAAAAGTAAATCAGCGACTTACGACAGTAAGGTTGAATTGCTTCTCAATAGGAAGTTGGATAGTCAAATCAGGTCGAAAGGAGATCCTGAAAATGTCGGTAAACCTAAAAAAACGAGTCTGGATGGATGGACTTTTCTTGAATTCGTCCAATTTTAGGTGGGACAACATCAAATCCTATTGAGATTTTTGGGTT
>DAIRER010000050.1:0-8745 GCA_036795495.1 Pseudobdellovibrionaceae bacterium
TAATAAAGGCCAAGTCATATTTAGAGGCCTCAATTTCTTGAGGATCTTCTTCTGATAAATCGCGCATTTCAACAACGGCTTTTTGTCGATAAAGTGCATTGGAATCAAAATTCATTTTTGCATCCAACGCCAATAGATCTCCACCTTGAGTGAGTACAAGGGGGTTAATCTCAGCAATAGAGCAGTCCGTATTGATAAAGGCATTATAAAGACCTATGAAAAAGGTTGTCGCTTTATTCACAAGTTCTGCGGGAATGCCAATGGCAAAGGCCAACTGACGAGCTTGAAAGGGAGCCAGTCCCACCGTAGGATCTATATCCACTTTGTGAATGGCTTCAGGATGTTTTTCGGCAACCTCTTCGATATCCATGCCGCCCTCAGAAGAAGCCATCATCGCGACTCGTCCTGTGGCACGGTCGATAAGGGCTGCAACGTAGTATTCTTTTTTTATAAGACAACCTTCTTCGATTAGAACTTTTTGAACCTTACGTCCCTCGGGTCCCGTTTGATGGGTTATCAACTGCATTCCAATAATTTTTCCAGCAAGTTGTTCAACCTCTTCTATGGATTTAGCAAGCTTAACGCCGCCACCCTTTCCTCGTCCGCCAGCATGAATTTGGGCCTTAACAACCCATACAGAGCCGCCTAAATTTTGAGCGGCCTTTTTAGCTTCTAGTGCATTGAATGCAACAGAACCTTTCAGAGTGGGAACTCCGTATTTTCTGAGGATTTCTTTGGCCTGGTATTCATGAATATTCATTCTATTTATCTCCCTTAATATTGAATTTTTTCAAGTGCTTCTACGAGTTCTTTAACCGCCTTCATAGAGTTTTCTAAACCGGCTCGTTCGGTTTCATTGAGTTTTAGTTCAACAACAGACTCCACACCATGTCCACCTAACTTACAAAGAACTCCGATAAATAATCCCTTCATTCCATACTCACCATTGAGTTCAACAGCACAGGGGAGAATTCGATTTTGATTTTTCAAAATGGCTTCAGCCATTTGAACAGCTGAGGCTGATGGAGCATAGTAGGCCGATCCTGTTTTTAAAAGACCAACGATTTCAGCACCACCCGTACGCGTGCGCTGAACTAAGGCTTCAATTTTGTCGGCAGTTAACATTTCTGTTAAAGGGACGCCGCCAATGGAGCAATGTCGTGGCATGGGAACCATTGTGTCTCCATGTCCTCCTAAAACAAAAGCTTGAACATCTTTAACAGAAACATTTGCTTCTTCAGCAATAAAGCTGCGAAAACGTGCTCCATCGAGGACTCCTGCCATGCCGATGATGCGCTCACGAGGAAATCCTGTAACCTGTTTACAAACATACGCCATAGCATCAAGAGGATTTGAAACGACAATCACGACAGAGTTCGGTGCATATTTTTTAATACCTTCAGAGCAATCTTTTACGATTTTTGCATTGGTTGCCAAAAGATCGTCTCGACTCATGCCAGGCTTTCGAGGAAGTCCTGCAGTTAGAATCACAACATCCGAGTCAGCGATGTCTTCATATTTTGAAGTTCCTTTCACCATAGAATCAAAACCCTCAATAGGTGAAGCTTCGAATAAGTCTAAAGCTTTTCCTTTGGCCGAACCCTCATTGATATCTAATAAAACAACATCTCCAAGTTCTTTTTGAGCTGCCCAATGAGCCGCTGTTGAACCCACAAAACCCGAGCCAATCACAGATATTTTTTTTCTTTTATGAAACATAGAAATCTCCCTTTTGTAAATGAAGGCTTATCATAAATTCCCCCTTCAAAAGAAACAAGGAATTTAAGCCCTTGGGCTGATCTAGATTGAGGCAATGAGTCAGTAGGTTTATATTTGACCAAAATTTTATTTCAGCAGGTAATTAAAAGGGTGGAGGTCTTTTGGCAATAATTTCGCTTAAAAATATTTCAATGTCTTTTGGAAAGCAAAAAATTCTTGAAAATATCGACTTAGATATTTCTAAGGGGGAATCCTTTGTTATTGTGGGCGGCAGTGGACAAGGAAAAACCGTATTGCTGAAAATTATGGCAGGATTGATTCTTCCAAATCAAGGGACTGTTTATGTTGAAGGTCAGCAACTTTCTATGTTGCAAGGAAAAGAATATAAAGACCTTTTAAAAAAAGTGGCCATGCTTTTTCAAAAAAATGCACTGTTTGATTCCTTGACTTGCTCCGAGAATGTTGCCTTTCCGTTGCGTGAGGCTGCTAAAGTGTCTGAAAAAGAAATTGAAGAAAAAGTGAGTTATTTTTTAGAGGCTGTGGGCTTGTCTCATGCTAAGGATCTTTATCCTGATGAAATCAGTGGAGGGATGCAGAAGCGTTTAGGGATTGCACGAGCCCTAGCCTTAGATCCAGAAATTGTTTTTTACGATGATCCAACGGCGGGGCTAGACCCCATCACCTCACGAAAAATAATTGATCTTATTCGAGAGCTGAAAACAAAGAATAAAGCCACGATAGTCGTGATAACAAACGATATGAACCGCGCGTATCAACTTGAGGGACGTATTGGTATGGTTGTTGGGGGCTCTTTAGTTATTGCCAAAAATAAAAAAGATGCACTTGAACATCCCGACGAAAGACTTCATCATTTTATCCGTGGTCTAAAGTTTGAAAAGGAAAGTCGTGATCGAATACAAGAATCTGGTTAAACGTTTTGGTCAAAAAACTATTCTCAATGGAATTTCTCTAAAAATTGAAAAAGGAGAAATCGTTTTTATTTTGGGAACATCCGGAACTGGAAAATCTGTACTTCTAAAAAACACGGTGGGTTTGTTAACTCCGGATGCTGGTGAAATTTGGATAGATGGCGTTGAAGTTTCAAAATACAGTGAAGATCAATATCTGCAAGTAAGAAAAGTATGTGGAATGGTTTTTCAACATCCGGCTTTGTTTGACTCCTTGACCATTTTTGAAAATGTGGCCTTTGGTTTACGACGACATTTTAAACTTTCAGAAAACGAGATTCGAGATAAAGTGCATCGAGCATTGAGCCTGGTGCATTTAGACAATATTGATGAAAAAAGACCTTCTCAAATTTCCTATGGAATGCAAAAGCGTGTAAGCCTTGCCCGCACCATCGCCCTTGAACCTAAAATTCTACTTTTTGACGAACCAACAACGGGATTAGATCCTGTGACGACCAAAGCGATTAATGATTTAATTTTTGAGTTATCTCGAGAGTTGCATACGACCTCCGTGGTCGTTAGCCACGACATGCCTTGTGCTTTAGATATTGCAGATCGGATTGTGGTTCTTGATAAGGGTGAAATTGTGGATCAGGGTTCCCCAGAAGAATTAAAAAAATCAAAACAGCCACTCGTGATCGATTTTTTAAAAGAAGCGTTGGAGGCCTTGTCGTGATCAAAGTCTTTATAATGGTTCTTGAAGAAATCGGTGGGACTTTAATGTTTTTAAAAACATTGTTGATAACTCTGTGGAAAAAACCCATTAAAGTGCATGATGTTTTTGAACAGATTTGGAAAATAACAATTGATGGCTCTCCCACTTCGGCGATGGCAGGATTTTTTGTTGGGGCCATTTTAACCGTGCAATTCACATTACAAATGAAAGAGTTTGGGGCATTAGGTTATCTTGGTGGACTCGCGACCAGTGGGACGATTCGAGAAATCGGACCTCTTTTGATTGCATTTTTACTGAGCGGAAAAGTCGGGGCCTACACTTCGGCGGAATTGGGAACGATGCGTGTGACGGAACAAATGGATGCGGTTCGTTGTTTGGGCGCAGACCCCATCCAGGAAATAATAATCCCTCGTTTTATTGGAATTATTATTTCTAGTTTTTTTCTTTTAGGTGCTGGATTAATTATGTCGATATTTGGAGGCATTCTTATGGGAAGTGTCTTTGCCGGGGTTAATCCCGACGAATACACTCGGCATATTCCGACAATTGTATCGACGCCCTCTATTGTAAGTGGATTAATTAAAAGTTTATTTTTTGCAATCGTTTTGGGTGTGATTTGTACCTACAAAGGGTTTACAGCATCTGGTGGGGCACGTGGGGTGGGGCGAGCTGTTGTGAACACGGCGGTATTTACGATGGTGACGATTGTAGTGATGGATTGGTTTACAAGTTATGTGGGTGAAATTGTGATTCAAGCTGTTAGAGGGTATCGCTAATGTTGGAACTTATTCTGAATGCCTTTATAGGTCCTTTTACGCCGCCCTACCGACGCAAAGAATTTTTTCAACAACTGTATTTTGTTGGAAATCAAAGTTTATACATTATTGTTTTTTGTGTTGTGTTTGCCGCAGTGGTAACAATTCTTGAATCTTCATTTCACATGAAATTAGTCATTCAAAATGATTCGATGGTTCCAGGTTTTGCCACTTTGCTAATCCTTAGAGAGTTGGGATCCGTCGTTACGGCACTTTTACTTACTTCACGCATTGGTGCGGGTTATGCCTCTGAAATTGCAACGATGCAGATCACAGAACAGAATGATGCCCTTAAAATGCTAGGAATTGATCCGATTCATTTTCTATTAGTGCCGCGGTTTTTAGCCTCTGTTGTGGGGGCCGTTCTACTGACAGCGATTGCGAATGTTGTATGTGTGTTTGCGGCGATGCTGATCAGTGATGTGTATTTGGGTTATAGTCCAGCAACCTTTGTGAGTTTTGCTCAGCGTTTTGTTGGTTTTCAGGACTTTTATCTGGCCCTCGTCAAGGCCGCTTGTTTCGGAGCGATTATTCCTATTGTTGCCTGTTACTTTGGATTCCGCTCTCAAACTGGGGCAGACGGTGTTGGGCGGGCGACAACAAATACAGTGGTTGTTGCCGCTGTTTCTATCATCGTTGTGGATTTTATTTTATCCTTCATTTTTAGTTATTTGTATTAGAGACTATCAATGAATTTATTAATATTTTTTTAAGTGTGTGGGATTAAAGGAGTTAAAAAATGAAAACAGAAGCTAAAGTTGGAATTCTCGCGGTACTTTCATTGGTTTTCATCGCAATATTTGCGTACTTTATGGGATATATGTCCGTTTTCAGCACCGGTAAGTCTTTGTTTGTGACTTACAACTTTGCAGGTGGAATTGAAGAAGGTTCTCCGGTTCGAGTGATGGGAATTAAAGTGGGAAAAGTAAAAAGAATCACATTTGATCCACAACTTAAAATGCCCAACGGAGAAGAAGTTAAACTGAAATTAGAAATCAACATTGATAATAAAGCCTGGGAGAGTGTGCGTAAGGATTCGATGTTTTTTATTAACTTGGCGGGCGTTATTGGAGAAAAGTTTTTAGAAATTACTCCAGGGAGTTTATCTGAGCCGACCTTTCAACCGGGCGAAATGATCCGCGGAGAAGATCCTCCACGTATTGATCAATTGATTTCGCAAAGTTATGGTTTGGCCGGAAAAGTCATTGAATTACTTAATAAAAATGAGGGCTCTGTGACAGGAATGCTTTCGCAGCTGAATACTTTAACTACGAATTTCAATAAAACTTTGGCGTTGTTGGATCGAACAACCAAAAATAAAGAAATTGCTCGTTTATTGGATAATGCAATTAAAATTAGCGATGATGTCGCGTACTTAACTTCAAAAATGCGTTCTGAAAGAGCCGAACAAACCTATGATTTATTATATAGATTGTTATTTCGTTTAGAGCCATTAGATGCTCCGGCGATCAAAAAATTCCTTCAAGAAGAAGGTATCAAAGCAAAAGTCCGCATGTAAGATAGAGCGTGTACTATTGATAGGTTTCCTTTCTTAAAATGATACTAGCTATTCAGTGTGAGTCTTTTTTATAAACACGCCAATCTGAATCTCCAATTAGACGTGCGCCTCGGCCATAAGTGGCATAAGCCCAAAGCCAATGAATCATCACAATCATTCTATTCTTAAAGCCAATGAGATAAAAAATATGAACCACAAGCCATGCGATCCACGCAAAAAGGCCATGCATTCTTAGTCCACCAATCTCAATGATGGCTTTACTTCTTCCAATTGTAGCCATTTGTCCTTTATCGAAATACTTAAACGAAGGACGGACTTCATCATTTATATCTGCACGAAGAACTTTTTGAATAAAACGACCTTGTTGAGTGGCAACGGGGGCAATGCCTGGTAATGGTTTATCATTTTTATCTTTAAAGTGAGCTTGGTCGCCAAGTACAAAAACGTTTGAATGGTCCGGGATGCTGAGATCAGGATTTATATAGACCCTTCCCATGGGATCGAGTTCCACTCCAAGTTTGTAGTTAATAGGAGGAGCTGAAACTCCAGCGGCCCACAAAATTGTAGCGCTCTTTAAAAACTCATTTCCCATATCAACACCATGGGTATCAATGTTTTTCACTCGAGTATTGGTCCACACTGTAACTCCAATTTTTTCAAGGTCACGGGTGGCCTTAGAAGATTGAGTGGGGTGAAAACTTGGCAAAATTCGTGAGCCAGCTTCAATCAAAATTATTCGAGTTCTGCTTGCGTCGATATGACGGAATTCTCTGGCTAATGTATGTCGAGTGATTTCCCCTAGGGCTCCAGCTAACTCTACACCTGTAGGGCCACCACCAATGACAACAAAAGTTAAGTATTTTCGTTGGAGTTCAAGATCTTTTTCGGTTTCCGCATTTTCAAAAGCTGAAAAAACACGTCTTCTTATTTCACGAGCTTGTTCTAAGGTCTTAAGTCCCGGGGCAAACTCCTCCCAATGATCGTTTCCGAAATAACTCTGCCTTACGCCACAAGCAAGGATTAGATAGTCGTAGAGGAGTGGTCCAGAAACTGTTGAAATTTCATTATTAATAAAATTAACAGATTTTACTTCGGTCATTAGAACTTTGATATTTGGGGAGTTTGAAAAAATACTACGGATAGGAATGGCAATTTCGGGACTTCCAAGTCCAGCCATGGCAACTTGATATAGAAGTGGTTGAAAAAGATGATAGTTGCGTCGATCAATCAATGTTATTTCAAAATCATCATCTTTTACAAAGGATCTCGCTGCATTTAGGCCAGCAAATCCACCACCAACAATAATTACTTTTTTCTTTTGTTTCATAAAAGCATTCTGCTTGTTTTTTAAAAAATGTACAAAGGCAAAAAATGAAATGAATTTCGGTAGGTTGGAAAACCATAAGGCTTTTCACTTTACTCATCCATGAGGATGGCCATTGGAACAATGTGCCGAGGGACAAGATCGTGGATGAGCATAGACCTAAGCAACCTTCAACAAATCACTACTTGATGGAATTTAGGTTGCTGAGTAGGGGCGTAACAGTTCAATGAGTTTCATCTTCCAAGGAGCGGCCTCTTGTTCTTGTGACATGGGATAGGTGATTTTAACTTCAACATGGGGTCGATGTGCGCGGTAACCAATTTCAAAGGGACAGCTTACTAACTGCGTTTCGATTTTCCAGGCCAACTCGCTTTCGGGAACACCCGTGCAATTGATGGCTAAAGTGATTGAAGGGTCAAAGGATGGTAAAATTTTTTCAAGCCAAGGGGTTACTCCATTTTCCCAAACAGATTCCACTTCACTGGGTGGGCCGGGCATAACAAAAAAATGAGTGTTCTTATTGTGGCAGTAAAAACCATGGGCTGTGCCCTTGGTATTTCTAAGGATTTCAGATGAACTTGGAAAGAAGCACTGTTGTTTGTGTAGATCACGTATCTGAACGCCTTTTATCTCAAGCAAGGATTTAAGTTCTTCCCAAAGATTTTCATTCCACTCGAGGGGGAGCTTTAGAAATTTTGAGACCACATTCCGAGTGAGGTCATCGGACGTTGGCCCCAAGCCGCCGGTGATAAAAAAATAATCACAGTGTTGTTGTGCAAACTGAAAAGAAGAAAATATGAGTTCAGGTTCATCTGGAATTGCAATATGTAGAAGGGGATCAACCCCCAAAACTTTTAGTTTTTCCGCGATCCAGTGACTATTGCGGTTTAAGATTTGTCCGTTGGTAATCTCGGTTCCAATTCCAAAAATAGCGACTTTCATTTTTTCCATAATATGGATTCATGTACTGAAACTCAAAAAGAGTCAAAGATTTGTGGGTCTGCAATGATGCTTTTGACTCCGTGCTGAAGATAATGTTTTGCCTCATTGGGATCCGTTAGAGTCCAAACAGCAAGGGGGATTTTCTTCTTATTCCAAAATTGAATTGTTTCAGGACAAATCATTGATTTATCAAGATTGAGCATATGGATTTTTAAAAAAGGGACTAGCAACATATGTCTTAGAAAAAATAAATTATCAGAATTCTTTTCTGGACTGACCAACAGAGCTCTAGGGATCAGAGGTGCGAGTTGACTGATTTTATAAATTGCAAAGGGATTAAAACTTGAAATTATAACGCGGTTTTGAGCTTTTACTTTCTTAATCACGTCAATGACTGCAGAGAAAAAAGAGTCATTTATAAAAGGTGATTTAATTTCAATATTCCACAGACTTGGTGTTTGAGTGTCAGTTAGGATCTCCTCTAATCGAGGTGCATTTGCGAGTTCCTTAATTTCATTCGCTGTAAGCTCGTACACTTTTTCGGGCCGTTGTTTGATTCTTAATAAATCAACATCATGAAAAACAATGGGGATTCCATCTTTACTAAGGCGAACGTCACATTCACACATTGTGGCGCCTTTTTCACGTGCCGCCCGAAAGGCATCTATTGTATTTTCTTGATTCTCTGCAGAGTGGTAACCCCGGTGAGCTTGGTATTGTGGAAGAGTCATAGCTCCTTGGGGCCAAGGTGTTGCTTGAATCAAATGATGCCAGAAATGAAT
>DAIRER010000051.1:0-8694 GCA_036795495.1 Pseudobdellovibrionaceae bacterium
CATCTGAAACAGTTTCCCTTTTATTAAGATCAGGGGATGAACTAAAAACTCGAATTGACGCTCTATCAGAAAAAGATCCTAAACCTTGGGATACAAGTGTTCTAACACAACAACTTAAAACTCAAATCGCACTAATTAAAGGAACTTCTGAATCAACTGGTACTGCTGAAAATCTTGAAACGATTGAAAAATCAAATCAAAATGTAGAACCTATAGAACCTTCTGACTTTTTAGTTAATCATGAATTACTCGCTGAACTTATGGGTGAGTCACAACCAAAGCAACAAATTGAGGCCCCAGCTCCCGAATCAAATATTATAAATAAGCCAGTTGTGCTTAAGGTTTTAAACAATTCTGAACATGAAGAAAAAGCCGTTACAACAAATGCACCACCACCAAGTTCTACAAAAGCAGCCCCCAAGAGCACAACACAAAAAAACTCCTCAGGTTCTATAAAAGTTGATAACTATAGAAATGATTCTGTTTTAGATGCTGTAGGCGAGCTTGTTGTTTTAAAAAACCAACTTGTTCATGATGAAACAATAAAAAAATCTGAAAATCATAGACTCGAGTCAATTGTAGGACAACTCGATAAATCCATAAAAGAACTTTACGAAAAAACTTTAAGCATACGTATGACACCATTTAAATCACTCTTCATTAAACTCCAAAGGCTTGTAAGAGATGTATCTTTACAACTCAATAAGCCCGTTCATTTTGAATTGATTGGAGAAGATACAGAAGTCGACCGCACTGTTGCTGAAATTCTAAATGACCCCATGGTCCACATCGTTCGTAATGCATTAGACCATGGCATAGAAAAACCTGATCAACGAGAGGCTTCAGGAAAAAACAAAGAAGCCACTTTAATTGTTTCGGCAAAACAATCTGGTGGAAATGTCTTGATTGAAGTTACTGACGATGGAGCTGGCATAAATAGAGATAAGGTTCTAAAAAAAGCAATCGAAAAAGGTTTAATATCTAAAGATACAAATATCGACAGCATACCAGATGAAGAAGTTTTTCAAATGCTCTTTGCTGCCGGGTTTTCAACGGCAGATAAAGTAAGCGATCTTTCGGGTCGAGGTGTTGGATTAGACGTTGTAAAATCTAATTTGGATAAAATTAATGGGAAAATTTCAATATCATCCACCCAAGGCAAAGGATCTGTGTTTAGATTAACAATTCCATTAACTACATCAATTACTGATGGAATTGATGTAACTATTAAAGGACATAGATTTATTTTACCCATCCACTCAATTAGAGAAATTGTACGAGTTTCAGAAAATGATTTTACAAATCTTCCAGACAAAGGAAGTATTCTTAAAATTAGAGAAGAGCTTATTCAAGTCTTAGAATCAGATCTTATGATAGGAAAAATAAAAACAGTTCAATCTGAATTAATACAAAATAATATCTTTTCAGAGACTAAAGAAACCTCAACAAACGGAAATCTATTTGTAATTCTTGAGTCTCTACATAGAAACTATGCACTTCGCATCGATGAAATAATGGGTCAAGCTCAGGTGGTTGTAAAATCAATGAGTCTGGGGTTTAACATACATGAAATCGCGGGAGCGGCGATTATGGGCGATGGTCAAACTGTCTTAATTTTAGATCCAACAAATATGATTAATGACAGCGAGCTAGAAAGGTCAGCATGAGTTCCTCAGCAGCAATTAAAAACATTTTTGCAAGCGGCAATATGGAACTTTCAGAAAAAACTTATGAAAAGTTTCAAAATAAAATTTATATATTAGCCGGAGTCAGTTTACCATTTAGCCCTAAAAATCACTCTTTATTAAAGAACCGTCTTTCAAAAGTTATTCGCAACCACAATATGAACTCCTATGAGCAATACTGGGAATATCTTGAAATTGGTGACGAAAGTGTCATTAATGAATTTATTTCGACAATGACCACCAATATGACTTCATTTTTTAGAGAATCGGCACATTTTGATTTTTTTAAACGAGAGCTACCTAAAATAGTAAAATCAAATTCAGAAATTCGCATATGGTGCGCTGCCGCCAGCACAGGTCAGGAACCCTATACAATCGCCCTTTCCGCCGCAGAGGTTCTTCAGCCCTCTGAATTACAAAAAATAAAAATATTGGCAACGGATATTGACCTTGAGGTTTTGAAAAAGGCTTCTAAGGCCATATACAATACAAAAGAAGTAGAAGGCCTTACAGAAATATTTTTAAATAGGTACTTTGACCACTCTCAACTCAACAATGAAAATTATTATCGTGTAAAAAAAGAAATTCATAAATTAATTCATTTTGCCCCTTTTAATTTAATTTCTAGCCAGTACAGTTTTAAAAGTGGATTTCATTTTATATTTTGTCGAAATGTGCTCATCTATTTTGATAAAGAAACCACTCAAAAAGTGATTGAGAATTTAACTAAATGTCTTGGCCCTACTGGGATTTTATTTTTAGGTCATTCTGAGTCTGGAAATGTTCAGCAAAAACAACTTACACCTTTGCAACAAGCTGTTTTTCAGAAAAGGAGCTAATCGGTTATGAAAAAAATTAAATTACTCATTGTAGATGACTCTGCTGTTATTAGAAAACTTTTAGAGAAAATTTTCTCATCGGCTCCAAATATTGAAGTTGTCGGTGCTGCAATTGATCCTTACATGGCACGTGACCTCATCGCAAAACACCGACCCGATGTGATGACCCTAGATGTAGAAATGCCCAAAATGGATGGCATTAGTTTTCTAGAAAAAGTCATGCAACACTTTCCGATTCGAACAGTTATATTTAGCAGCCTCACTAAAATGGGTTCTGAAACGTATTTTAAAGCCTTAGAGGCTGGCGCCATCGAAGTTCTAGAAAAACCCTCAATCGATGTTTCAAAGGGAATCGAATCCGTATCTAAACTACTTATTGATAAAATAAATCAAGTTTCCCAAGCTCAATTGCGCCCAAAAACTCATATTACTCAAAATAAAACTTCTCTTGCGCGAACAACCCATCAAATAGTTGCTATCGCTTCATCAACGGGTGGAACGGAAGCTCTTAAAACCTATTTGGCCGGCATGCCACCCAATATTCCTGGTACATTAATTGTTCAACATATGCCCCCTGGTTTTACAAAGAGCTTTGCTGAAAATTTAAATAAAATGTTTCCATTCGAGGTCCGCGAAGCGCAAACCGGCGATCAAGTTGTCCCGGGACGTGTCCTTTTAGCACCTGGAAACTTTCACATGGAAATAAAACGGAGTGGTGCTTATTACCATGTTCTTTTGCACCAAAATCCCCCTCTCCACAATGTGCGACCAGCTGCTGATTTCTTACTAAAATCTGTTGCCAAACATATCGGAAAAAATGCTATCGGAGTGGTTCTCACAGGAATGGGAAAAGACGGGGCCGAAGGACTTTTAGAAATGAAAAAAGCTGGTGCGATGACTTATGCACAGAACGAAGCAACCTGCGTGGTCTATGGAATGCCTGGAGCGGCTGTCGCCGCAGGAGCTGTGGACCAAATTCTTCCACTCACTGAAATCGCCCCACAGATTTTAAAATCGATTCAAGCAAAAGAAGCTGCCTAGAATTGGCCTTCCCAAAAATTAAGTACACCGGGACTCAAACTGCATTCCAATCGCCCGAAGCTTAAAGCCAGGTCTAAGCCTTCAGACTTTAAAAATCCTTTACGACGTCGCTCACCTTTTCTTAAATAGTAATCAATATCGTTTAAAGAGGGCAGAAGCTCTAAAGCTTTAAAAAATATCGCGGATTCAGCCTTAAACATTCCCATTTCATCTTTCATAAAGTTTAAAACTTCACGATCTTTATATAGGGCATCTAGATTTAATGCCCCCTCACCCCACTGAGCTTTTAAATAACACATCAAAAAATGAGAAAAAAGTTGAGCATTATCTTTAGAATCCATTTTCGATACCTTAAATCTTTTAAAGTAGGTTGAAAAGATTTCTAATTTTCCTTGATCAGAAAATACTGGTACTAATGATGGAAAAATAACATCCATAACTTGTAAATCATAAATTTCAAAAAGGGCCAGCAACGGATCATCTAATTTTAGTATTTTCAAATACTCTTCTCGTCGACGGGGTAATACTGTTTTTTTTAATTCCATTGCCGCCTTTGGAATTGCGGCCCTGAGTAGTGGATCCAATTTGAATCCAATTTTATGTGATAACCGAATAGCTCTTAAAATACGAATGGGATCCTCAACAAAACGCAAATAAGGATCTCCGATCATTCTAATAATGTTCTGCTCAATATCCTTCAAACCCTGACAATGATCCACAATCTTTCGCGCAGAGGGATCATAAAAAAGCGAATTAACTGTAAAATCTCTTCGACTGGCATCTTCTTCTGCCGTGCCAAAAAAGTTATCATTTAAAATAACTTTATGAAGTTCCCCGGGAGCCTCTTGAATATTGGAATCCATTTCAACAATATCAACAGCTGCTTCAGCCTCAATAGCAGACTCTGCTTCAGCCTCTAGTTCCTCAACAATTTGGTTTCTTCTAAATGTAGAGATTTCAAATTGAGAGTCATATCTTCTTACCAAAACCAATCTAAACCGACGACCTATAATATTACTTCTATGGATGAGCCTTTTCACTTGGGGAGGATGAGCACTCGTGGCAATATCAAAGTCCTTAGGATGAATTCCGACCAGGAGATCCCGAACGCAACCCCCAACTAAATAGGTCTCAAACCCCTCCCGTTGAAGAGTTTTAACAATTTTAAGAGCTTGGGGATCAATCCAGTCTTCATGTAAGTAGGGCTTTCGTTCTTGCATGCTCGGTGTTTTTCACTTTATTCGTTGATTTCAATAAGACCCGAGGCTACCTTACAACCTTTAAATGGAATTTGCAAATGCCCCACATTAACCCCACAAACCCAAATCTCAGTGATTTTTATTACCGTATTTATGGTAATCCCCAGGGCCCTAAGCTTGTTTTCCTCCATGGAATGATGGGTTATTCATCGAATTGGAGAACTATTATTTCTGAGTTTGAAAAGGATTATTTCTGTTTGGTTTTTGACCAAAGAGGTCATGGAAAATCCCTTAAACCCCTTTCTGGCTATCATCCTAAAAATTATGCCGCAGATCTGTATAAAATTGTTTCTGAGCTCAATTGGAAATCTTTTGCCCTTATTGGACACTCCATGGGGGGGAGAAATGCTCTGGAGTTTGCAAGCCAACACCAAAACCTACTTACACATTTAATTATAGAAGATATCACACCTGAAATGACACCCGGAACTCAAGATTTTTTTCAGGATCTGTTTTCATTTATTCCTACGCCCTTTCAATCCAGAGAAGCCTCTAAAAAGTTTTTTGAATTCGATTTTCATGCAGAGTCCTCTCCCTATCGGGGGAACAAAGCCCTTTCCCTGTTTCTCTTATCAAACCTCGAAACCCAAGAAAATGGCAGTGTAGACTGGCGATTTTCAAAACAGGCTATCTTTGAAACCATGAACTCGATGGTCTCCTATTCTCAATGGAGTATTCTTCCTAAACTTACGATTCCAACTCTATTTATCCGAGGAGAAAACTCTAAAGATCTACCGCGATCCACTTTAATTCGAATTTTGGACTCTAATCCTTTGATTTCTAGCGTCGAAATTGAGGGCGCCGGGCATTGGGTTCACTTTGATCGCTCCAAGGAATTTACAAAAGCCTTAAGTGAGTTTTTGATTTCCCATTGATTTTTTGACATATTGAGGCAAGTTATGTATTAACCTCATGAAAATATGCTATTGAAGGAGCCTAACTTTGAACTTTTCTGAATTCCAATTGGATCCCCGTCTTTTAAAAGACATCGAGTCCCTAAAATTTTCTCAATGTACCCCCATTCAGGAAACCACAATTCCTTTAATATTAGATGGAAAAGATATCGCGGGACTTGCCCAAACGGGCACAGGTAAAACCGGAGCGTTTTTAATTCCATTGATTGAACGGATTCTTAGAGCCGAGCCACTTCCTGAAACTGCATCACCTGAACAAATCACTTTACAAAAAAAACGTGCCTTTCCTGACTGGAGACCTCAAAATTTTATTTTGATTTTAGTTCCCACTCGCGAATTGGCCGAGCAAGTTCATGAAAATGCACAAAAATTTACTTTAACTTCGGGGCTTAAATCCTATCCAATCTATGGCGGAACCAGCTATGACAAACAAAAAGAAGCTCTTTTATCTGGACTCCAGTTTGTTGTAGCTACTCCTGGTCGATTGATTGATTTATTTAAAGAGCATTTGGTGGATCTTAAAAATGTACGTGCAGTTGTTTTTGATGAGGCCGACCGCATGTTTGATATGGGCTTTAAAGATGACATGAAGTACTTGCTTCAACGTATCCCTAAGGACCGTCAATTTTTAGTTTTTAGTGCCACTTTAAACTTTGATGTTCTCAATACCGCTTATCAATTTGGCTCTGAACCGGTTGAAATTAATATTTCAAAAGATCAAGCCACAGCCGAAAATGTAAAAGATCAGATTTTTCATGTGGGTCAAGATGAAAAACCACAACATCTTTTAAGTCTGATTAAAGTTCATAATCCAAATCAAGCGATTATTTTTACAAATTTTAAACACAACGTAGAGCGCATTTCAAATTTTCTTAATGCCAATCAAGTCCCGGCAATGGCAATTTCAAGTTTACTCAGCCAGGCTCAACGGAATAAGGTCCTTGAACAGTTCAAAGAAAAAAATCATCTTAATATTTTAGTTGCAACAGATGTGGCCGCTCGTGGCTTGGATGTCCAAGGTGTTGATATGGTGGTTAATTTTGATCTACCCGGAGACTGCGAGTCCTATGTTCATAGAATTGGTCGCACGGGGAGAGCCGGCAGTGAAGGCGTTGCCTTTAGCCTTGTGAGTGATAAAGATGTTGAAGCTCTATCTCGAATTGAAGAATTCTTAAAACGAAAAGTGGATGTTGGCTTTCTTGAAACAGAATCTTTAGTCAAAGATTTTAAAGCAATGGTTTACTCGGATTCAAACTCCGGGCCTCGCTATACAAGATCCGGCGGTTCATCAGAACGTAGACCCAGTGGATTTAAACCCCGAGATTCCAGGGAATCTAGAGATTCTAGAGATTCAGGTCGAGTTCAAGGCAAAGACTCTAGAAAGTTTTCGGAACGCGATTCATCTTACAAGCCAAAACCAAAGCCAAAACCAAAATTATCAACTCCAACTCAAGCGCACGCCTCGACTAAAAAACATACAATGGAAAATGGAGTAAAACGCCCTTTCCGTCCCTATGTTCCACCAGCAAAACCAACGCACACACAGCAAACTTCGACCTCAAAAGGTCTAGGGCAAAAAATTAAAGGGTTCTTTAAAAAATTTCTTTCTTAAGAACCCTTTAGTTGTATTTAAGATCTAGGTGGTCTTCCTCGGTTATCATCTGGTGGTCTACGATTGTCGTCAGGTCGTCCACGATCATCTCTTCTATCATCTGGAAAATCGTCATTATTGGCTCGCAAAACAGGATTACAGAATTTGTAATATCCATGTTTTTCAAACATAACACGATAGTCAGAAGTTCTCCATTGCGATTCGGCATCTCTTTCAGTAGTACCCTTAAAAAGGCGAGTACCTGCGTGTTTTTTGTCGACCAAAACACATTCCCAATAATCTGTTGAACGCTCAAGAAATCTCCAAGCATCACGCTCTTGTTCTTTAACAAAGTTGAATCTTCTTTCCGATTCTTCTAAGTCTACAGTGGCGGCTTCCAATTCTCTAGAAAGATAAAGATTTGAATCTTGACACTGTCTTAGATTGTTTAAATTTGAGGGATCATTTATTGATTTCACTAACTGATCCACTTTAAATTTAAGTTCGTTCAAACTATTATTAGAAGCTGCCAATTGCGTATTACAAGAATTCAATTGTATGGACATTTCAACAGCTTGAGCACACATATCATTTGTATTTGCTTGAGCATACATGTTTGCAAAACAGGCAAAAAACAAATTTGAAAACATTAAAAATTTATACATATTTCCTCCAAAATTATTTATTGTCACAGCGATATTCTCTATTCCAGTTGTTTTTTCCACAGTTATTTACGCCACAACGCTCTAAAGCTTGAAATAAGGCCGCACCAAGGGTTGGCCCACTTCCGATGAATCGCTCGTGTCTTCCAACAACGATACAATTAATCGTTTTACCAGAGAATTCTTTCATACGTCTCCATGTTTCACGAATAGATCCAATGTTTTGTTTTACCGCTGATATTTGACTAAAATATTGTGAATTTTGTTCACGAACATTTTTCAGGTTTTGCTCAAGTAAAGTTCTGTTTTCTTGACACTTATACAGTGGCATATTGACCCGAGCTAAAGCCTGTTCTAACTCGAAAACTCTTTGTTTTTCAGTCAAAATTTCAGAGTTGATATTTCTCTCATCCTTTGTACAAACCGCTAAACGACCTGTTAAATCATAAACTTGATCTCTACAAAGAGCCTGTTGATCATCAGGCTCTGGGGGCTGAACCGGTGTTGGGTTTGTTGTAAATCGATCATCAATTGTCATCATTAATGTAGAAAACCCATTCATTGACTCTACGATGAAAGAAATGCCATTAATTGTAGACTGTGTTTGTACATTTAGATTTAAAACTTTATCTACATCTAATATAATTCGCCCTTTTGAATCTAAATTTAAATTAATCTGTCGTTTTAAGTCGTTAAATGTAAC
>DAIRER010000509.1:0-1699 GCA_036795495.1 Pseudobdellovibrionaceae bacterium
TATATGGCGACCCCCAATGAGCATAAAAAAACAAAAGATGGATTTATTGATAAGATATTGTTTGCATTTGATCAGTTCCAAACAAAGTTAGAAGATGCTTACGAAAAAACAGTTCGTTTTACTCTAAAAAAACCAAAGTCTATTTTGTTTATTTCAACTGTAATTTTCATTTCCTCTTTGTTTTTAATTCAATTTATTCCAAAAACATTTTTGCCTTCAAATGATAATGGTGAGTTTATTGTGACTGTTGAAATGTTGCCAGGTACCTCCTTAGAGGGCACGCGTGCACTAACTGAAAAAATTGAAAAAAATTTACTTCAACTTAAAACAATAGAAATTGTTGCCACGGTGATAGGTAACAATGATGAAGCAAATAAATCTTCGTTATATGTAAGATTGGTGCCTCGCTCGGCACGATTACAAAAAACTTCTGAAGTTAAAACTGAAGTTAGAGAAAAATTAAGTGTATTTAATACAGAATGTACTTTGGCTGTATCGGATGTGGATATTGGTAATAGTGGACAAAAACCATTGAACCTTTATTTAACCGGAGGAAATTTAGAAACTTTAGGTGCCTATGCTCATCAATTAAAATTGCGAATGCAAAAAATTAAAGGGTTAGAAGATGTTGATACAAACTTTCGCACTGGTAAACCAGAATATCATATTGTGTTTGATCGTGAAAAATCTGAAGATTTAGGGGTGTCTACGGTTCAAGCCGGTATGGAACTTCGTTATCGTACAGAGGGAGCCGAGCCTGCCGTCTTTCGAGAAAATGGATTAGAGTATAAAATTAAACTTAAGCTTGCAGAATCTTTTAGAGATTTAAAACAAGAGTTCGACTCAACTCAAATTCCAAATCAGAACTTTAATCAAATTGCCTTATCGCGAATTTCGAAAGGTAAATCAACTGAGGGGTTTTCACAAATCAATCGACAAAATAAAAATCGTTTTATCAGTATATCTGGAAATCTTGGAGCCCAAGGCAGTCTTGGCTCTATCACTTCCGAGATTGAATCAATTCTTCAAAAAGAACTTATTCCTCCTGTAGGTGTCGATTATCGATTTGTTGGTCAGGCCGAAGACTTTAAGGATCTACTAAATAATATGATCATTGCTATCTGTTTAGGAATTATTTTTATTTATCTAGTATTGGCATCTCTATATGAAAGTTTTGTTATTCCTTTTTCAATTTTATTGGCTTTACCCCTAGCTATGACAGGCGCCTTTTTAGGTCTGCTCGTAACTGGAAAAACAATTGATATTTTTTCTATGATTGGAATTGTCATGCTTTTGGGTGTGGTTGCCAAAAATTCAATTTTATTGGTGGATTATACTCAGCAGCTTATGAATGAAGGATTTTCTCGCCACGAGGCCCTAGTTAAATCATGTCGAACGCGTCTTCGCCCGATATTAATGACATCCTTAGCTTTAATAGCAGGTTCTGTTCCAATAGCGATTGGTTTGAATGAAGCGAGCGCGATGAGGACTTCTATGGGGGTTGCAATTATTGGTGGGTTGATCAGCTCGACGGCATTAACCTTGATTGTCGTTCCTGCAGCTTTTGGATATATTGATGATTTTAGGGTCTGGAGTCTTAAAATGGTTAAAGGGGATCGTTTTTAAAATTAACCCTGTTTAAAGGAAAGCGTGTCTAAATATTAAGACGAGGAACTGTCGCAGACTGAGTCATAAATTG
>DAIRER010000510.1:0-1694 GCA_036795495.1 Pseudobdellovibrionaceae bacterium
GATTGTCTTTGCCGAAACAGGTCTTGTTGTGACTCCATTTTTACCTGGAGACTCTCTGCTCTTTGCGACGGGGGCTTTAGCGGCCATTGATAGCAGCGGCTTACATGCTCCCACTTTAGTTTTGCTTTTAATGTTAGCCACATTTTTAGGTGACAATACGAATTATTATATTGGTCAATACTTTGGCGATCATGCCTTTAAAAACGATAACTCCGTATTTTTTAAAAGAAAAAACTTAGAGCACACAAAAAGTTTTTATAAAAAATATGGACCACTGACCGTGATCATTGCTCGTTTTATTCCCATCGTGCGCACGATGGCTCCTTTTGTAGCAGGACTTGGCGAAATGAAATATAAAAAGTTTATTTCCTATAGTGTTTTTGGTTCCATTTTATGGATCAACTCTTTTCTTTGGGCTGGATATTATTTTGGAAACGTACCGAGCGTGAAAAAAAACTTTCACTATGTCATCGTGGCCGTTATATTTCTTTCTGTATTACCCATTTTCATTGGCATTTTGCAAAAACTGATGAGTCCAAAAAAAGTAGCCGACGTTCCATAGGGGCTATTGATTTTCCTTTTCCATCACAACCCCAAAATTTTCTTTAGCTCTGCTTTTATTCATCAAAATGATTATATGCATCTGTCTCTGGAGAATTATAAAATATCAAAATTAACATGGTTGTATTTAATATCCCCACCATTTAGTAAAATGGAAACCCATTTTTTAATTTCAAATGTGGTTATAAATTTATGGCTAGGATCAAATAAATGAAATTATTGGAAAGCAACAAATACTTAAAAATCGGTTTGAGTATAAAAAAACATTAACTAGAGAGGATCAAATAATTTTTTTCTCCAATGATTTCTAAACATCACACGAATTGACGAATGAAAGCCCTCCAATCTTTGGATGATTATAGTTTTCAACTCTTGCATTCCTCTTCGGCAATCACTGTATCTGAAAAAGATTCACTAAAAGTTAAGGAAATTTTAATTAAGGCCATCGAAGATGGTACGATCCAAATTAAAAACTCTATATAGACTGCATTTCATTCGCCCGTCGATTGTTAGTAGTCTTTCATCTCATGGCTTTTCATAGAAAACTCTACTTGATGTCTTGCTGCACCTCGGGTGTTATGTACCCTATGGGGTACATAACACCCGAGGTGCAAAAATGTCTTGAGCTCTACAACACCACCGATTTTTTCACAGACTCAAAATTTTCTTAAGCTCTGGGGGACGAATTTATTGGTGAATCATCAAAAAACATTTTTGTTTATTTTTTTAGAATTTCTGAAGCTTTTTCTAGATCCCCCTCGGCAACCTGAATAAAAACCCCTGACTTCGTCAGTTTGGATTTGAAGTGCATTGGCATTTTGGATATAAATGAATTTTCAGTCAGAATAAAGAATTCAATGGGATTGGTATTCTTGACTCAATTTGCTTAAGCGCTATCCTGTTCAACTCGTGAAATGCAAGGGAGAACACTATGTTGTCGAACCAAACTCTGAATAAGATTTATATAATAAATTACGGTCTGCGGGCGCAGGAAAATCCGAAAGTGGATTCCTCTTTGCTCTTAGATTTATCTGTTGGATACAAGTAGACAATCCCCATCTTATCATCTATTTGCAATCGAATAACCGTGTCTCTATTCGAGTAATAAGACATCACAGAGTTAACTGTATCCA
>DAIRER010000511.1:0-1684 GCA_036795495.1 Pseudobdellovibrionaceae bacterium
CCCTCCGCTCACAAGACCTTTAGTTTTAGTCATGTGTGTCCCTTGTCGTCGAGAGGCTAATTGCCAATTCACAACTGTATGCAGGAACTCTTTTTTTACTTCAACTTCAAAAACAGAAGCGTCTAATTCAACACTTCCAACTTTTTCTTTTTTCCAGTTTAAAACATCTACCTTTGCCATATTAAACTCTCACCAACTTTACTAATGTGTTTCGTGCTCCAGGAACGGGTCCTTTAACCATTAATACTTTTTCTTCTGGGTTAACTTCTACAACTTCAACATTTTTTACTGTTACAGTCTCATCACCCCAATGTCCTGGGAATTTTTTACCGGGCATAACTCGTCCGGGCCAAGTTCTATTTCCGATAGATCCAGGTTGACGGTGGAATTTTGAACCATGAGATGCCGGACCACCTTGAAAGTTCCATCTCTTCATAGAACCAACAAAACCACGACCTTTTGATTTTGCAGTTAATTTAACAAAATCACCTTTTGACAAACTCTCAATAGAAACTTGTGAACCTAATTCTAAATCTTGTGGAAGATCTTGTCGCATTTCTTTTATAAGAGCAGCGCCATTTTCAAAACCTGCCGCTTTTAAATGACCCTTCTCAGAGGCTTTTGAATTTTTTGACTTCTTAGGCTTACAAGCAATTTGTACAGCTTGATAACCTTCGCCATTAGCCGTTTTCAACTGAGAAACATACCATGGCTCATATCTTAAAATAGTTACAGGTACGGCTTCACCTTTATCATTATAGACAGTCGACATACCTTCTTTAAAGGCATACAATCCGTTTAACTTAACAAGAGTCGAACCCTTGCCGGCTTGAACTTCGCCTTTTTTACTTTTGTTATCTAGTGCAGTGTTTTCTTGAGTACTCACAACATTCTCCTCAATTAATTCGCAGACAATTTAATTTCAACATCAACACCCGCAGAAAGATCAAGTTTTCCTAATTGATCAATTGTTTGCTGGGTGGGCTCAAGAATATCCATCATTCTTTTGTGTGTTCTGATTTCAAATTGTTCTCGTGATTTCTTATCCACATGGGGTGATCTTAATACTGTATAACGGTTAATACGTGTTGGAAGCGGAATTGGGCCTGCAACCTTTGCACCTGTTCGACGGGCGGTCTCAACGATTTCCTTTGTCGATTGATCTAACAACTTATGATCGAATGCCTTTAAACGAATGCGTATTTTTTGGCTTTGCATATCCTTCTCTCTTTTTAAATTTTACACTTGACGTGTTTTTTATCCTTACAGACTTCCCATCGAAAACATCTCCTGAGCGGCGGTTTGAATGCCTGAAAAAACCAGGTGTTTTTTGTAGAAATCTGCTACGAGGAGTGGAATATGTCCGAAGTTAATAAGATTTGTCAAAGAAAAATATTTTTTTTTTAGATTCTTCCGATTTTATGCAGCACTTCATTTCGAACCTTTGGCGGAACTGGCGCATATTCTTTAAATTCCATGGCGAAACTGGCTCGGCCCTGGCTTAAACTGCGAACATCCGTGGCATAACCGAAGAGATTTGCCAAAGGGGCCTCTGCGCTAATGATCTGCCCTCGGCCCGGGCGTAAGGAGATAGAATGTATTTTCCCTCTTCGCGAGTTCAAATCCCCCACCACATTTCCTACAAAATCATCAGGTACAACAACTTCTAATTTAAAAAGTGGCT
>DAIRER010000512.1:0-1680 GCA_036795495.1 Pseudobdellovibrionaceae bacterium
TTTACCCTGACCTAAACGGTCCAATAGAGAGGCATGTAGACTGGGCCACTTCCACTTTTGATTCAGATAAATATGCAATGAACTAATATCACTGATTCCAATCAATAATTTAACCTGTTGGGGAGGTTTTTTAATTTTTTGTAGATAGGGAAGTAAACGTACCGAACCATATCCACCTCGAAGACACCAAATCACTTTTGATTTTGAATGAAATAAGGCTTTTTTTAAATCCTTAAAACGATCGGCATCCGTATTTGAATGTAAAAAATGATCTCCCGACACATGTTCAAAAACATGAGGAACTAAATTCCATGATTTAATAAATTCAACAGCCAGTTGAATTTCATTGGAGGTGGATAAGAACCCAGGGGCGATAATATCAACAGAATCGCCTTCTTTTAAAAAATTCCATCTTTTTTTAAGTCCAATCTTTTTTCTCATATTCACGAGATATTCTTTCCCTTTTCTAAAATCTCTTCGGTTGGATATTTTCCATCAAAACACGCGGCACAAAATGTTTTTGAATTCGCATGGATAGATTCAAACATACCCTCAATAGATAAGTAGGACAAGCTATCTGCCCCAATAAACTCTTTAATTTGTAATTGTGATTTCTCGGCTGCAATTAAATGAGAACGGTGCGGTGTATCGACACCATAATAACAAGGACCAACCGTTGGAGGGCACGCAATCCTCATATGCACTTCTTGAGCTCCAGCCTGACGGATTAAATTAACAATCTTTCGACTTGTTGTTCCCCGAACAATAGAGTCATCAATTACGATCACACGTTTTCCTTTTAAAACTTCGCCCAAGGGATTCAACTTTATTTTCACTCCAAAATCACGAATGCTTTGATGAGGCTGAATAAAAGTCCTGCCAATATAATGATTTCGAATAATCCCCATTTCAAATGGAATTCGGCTTTCTTGACTGTAACCTAAAGCGGCAGCCACTCCACTGTCAGGGACTGGAATCACGATATCTGCATCCACCGGAGATTCCTTAGCTAACTGTGCTCCAAATTTTTTACGACTTTCGTAGACACTTTTTCCAAAAACTAAACTGTCAGGACGACTAAAATAAACATGTTCAAAAATGCAAAAGGCTCTTTGTGGAGAGTCTGCAAAACGAATCGACTTTTGCTCGCCCTGGGCATTGATCCAAAATATTTCGCCGGGTTCAATCTCTCGAACCATTTCGGCTCCAATGAGATCAAAGGCACAACTTTCTGAAGCAAAGACAACTGCATTTTCACCCTTTTGATTTTTCATTCGTCCAAGAACCAAAGGACGAAAACCTAAAGGGTCACGAATCGCTACAATCTCTTGTTTGGACATGATTACTAAACTAAAGGCTCCTTTTAATTGAACCACAGAATCTTTTAAGGCATCGATAAGATCATTCGAGGAATGCTTAGAGAGAAGATGAAGTAAAATTTCTGTGTCATTTGTTCCCTGAAAAATAGATCCTTGGACTTTTAAATTTTCGCGTAACTCCTGTTGATTTACAAAGTTACCATTATGAGCAATAGCCACCGGACCATTTAAAAGATGAGCTGTTAAGGGCTGAGCATTTGTTAATAAATTTTCTCCGGTGGTTGAATATCGAACATGACCAATAGCAACAGATCCTTTTAATCGAGCCAAATCGGGTTCTAAAAAGACATCCCCAACAAGT
>DAIRER010000513.1:0-1680 GCA_036795495.1 Pseudobdellovibrionaceae bacterium
AAATGCGAAGACATTTGTCTGAACAACTTGCAAATTTGCGCAAGTCCCATCGAATTGAATCTATAGAGGAGTTTCATAAACCCATAGAAGAAATGAAGGAATGGTTTTCGAATTTGGAGGCTCCTAGGTCGGAGAATTTAAATCATGGAAACATGAATCAGAAAATTCCAAAACTGAATATTTTGTTGCGTAATAAAGAGCAAGTTGAAGCATTGGGTCCAGCAATTCAATCGGGGCAGTTGAATCCAAATGAAATAAATTCTCTCACTTTGGATTTCGAATTTGGTAGAAACTTTGCTCCCAGTTTAGAAATGGCTAGGTCTTATGGATTTAAAGTCGGCATTGCCACAACTCGAATTTTTAAACCGAAGTCAACTGAACAACTTCAGTTGTTAGCAATTGAGCGACTTCAACCAGATCATATTTTGATTCGAAATTTAGGGGCTCTATTTTATTTTTCAAAGTTATCATCCTATCAGGGCGAAATGCGTGGTGATTTTAGTTTAAATGTCACCAATCATTTAACGGCTCATTATTTGATTGAAAAGGGACTTGCTTCTGTTTGTGCTTCCTATGATTTAAACCAAGTTCAAGTGAATGATTTATTAAAAATGATGAATCCTGAAAAACTAGAAATTACAATCCATCAGTATATGCCTTCTTTTCACATGGAGCACTGTGTGTTTGCAGCCACCTTAAGTCGTGGATCTTCCTATTTGGATTGTGGAAAACCTTGCGAAAAACATGATGTGGAGTTGAAGGATCAGTTTGGAAATCACCATTTGATTAAAGCCGATCAAGAATGTCGAAATACTATGTTTAATGCCGTTCCTTATTCTGCGGCTCGCTACTTCGAAGAGTGGAAGTCGCTTGGATTGGGATTTTTACGATATGAGGCACTTAAAGAGTCTGGTCCCGATTTGATTCAAAAAATAAAAGGCTATTGTGATTTAATACAAGGTCGTAAATCCGCTGCAGAACTTGTATCTGACTTACAACTTCTAGAACGTTATGGGTTAGGTCTTGGAAGTATTTCTCGACAAGCCGAATATCAAAGTCGAAAAAACTGAAGCCTTGATCCTCAAGGCCGTAAATCTACAGCAGAACTAGTATCTGATTTACGGCTTCTATTTTTTACTTTCCTTGAAAAGTTCTTGCAGGCTTCCTGCAGCGCCTAAGGTTCCTGCGGCTTCATAGGGGATAAATACGGTTTTATTTGCACCGGAAGCAATTTGAGTTAAGGACTCTAAATAGCGTTGGGCAATTAGATACTGTGAAGGATTACCGGCCTGACCTAGTGCTTTGGTGATCATGATTAAGGCCTGTGATTCAGCTTCTGCCACGGCAAGGCGTGCTTTTGCTTGACCTTCGGCTTCTAGGATCTGGGCATCTCGTTGACCTTGAGCACTGATCACATTGGATTGTTGTTCACCCTCAGCACGTAAAATGGCTGCGGACTTTTCACCTTCTGCAGTTGTAACTACGGCCCGTCGACTGCGCTCGGCGGTCATTTGTTTTTCCATTGTGAGTTTGATTTCACTGGGAGGATTTACGTTTTTTAATTCCACACGCATGATCTTAACACCCCAAGGTTGAGTGGCAGCATCAAGGGCCGAACGAAGGCTTGTATTGATAGTATCACGAGAGGTCAATGTCTGATCTAAATCCAAATGCCCAACA
>DAIRER010000052.1:0-8575 GCA_036795495.1 Pseudobdellovibrionaceae bacterium
CCTCTGCAAATCTACAACGCTGCAGAGAGGTCAATATCTTTCTTAATGGCTTACGAAAAATGGCAACACAAATGACGGATATTGGCTTGCAAGAAGAAGGGCTTTTGACGCTAGCTCAACAACGGCATGAATTGATAGAAAATACTCTTTCTAAATTTGGCCCGGTAACAGGTGCAAGCCTTCAAATGTTATATTCAATGGATATTGCAAATTCAGTAAAAAGCTATCAAGAATTGAACTCAAATTTGAATGTCAGCTTTCAACCTATTTCTCTATCAAAAGTGGAAGTTTATTTTAATAAGGCAACACCTAAAGATAAAGAACTTCCTATGGTCATTAATAATGGAATTCCCTTATCTGGTGACCTTAAACTCACAGCAGGACAAAGTTTTTCTGGTTGGGTGGATTTAAGTCTTTTTGGGGCCTGTCCACTCAAGGACCCATTTGATGATCAACTTCCCAAAAAACTTCGAGCAAAAGATCTTTCAGCAGTTATGGTGCCCAACTTATATTATGAATACAATGTGGGTGGAACTTATAAATATACTGCAAAATTCAAGAAATCTGGCATTGCACGTAAAATCAAAGAGCAAACATCTAGAGGTGGATTTTTTTCAACATCTGGAATTAATAAAATTCTAGAGGATCGTGATACTAAAGGTTGGTTTGATCTTCAAATGGATTGCGATGACCCTAGGGTTTGCGAACGTCTCAAAATGGAAACAGCACTTCAAATTAAACAACGATTGGTTGTAGAAATACTTGATCAAATCACATTATCAAAAATTGGCATTCCTTTACCTGAAGGCATAGCTCGTCCCCCTAGATCTAATGGAGCACAGGTCGCCGCTCAAGGCCTTAGAGAGAACTGTCAGCATATTTATTGTCAGGTTGGATCCGTTGTTTTAGATGTCGGAAATTCCACATTTGGAAATACCACTTCAATTGATGAATTTATTAATTCTCACGAAGACTGGGTCGAAGAATCAGTAAATCAAACAATCCCTGTGAACTTTAGTGGGACACAAGGATTTCAAGGAGAAAATCCATGGAATTAAAAATACTATTTATTTTGATCTTTTCTTGGAGTGCTGGTGCAATAGCCAGCACGAGCGCTGAAGAATTCGTAAATCCATCTATTGAAGTAACTTCTATTTTTTCAAACCCACCCACTTGTGAAATGTATTCGGCAAGAATGATGCAAGCTGCAAAAAATGAACATGAAATCGCAAATCAATTAGAACTTTTGAGTGTTCAGGAAAAAATATCAAATGGAGATTTAGAAGACCTTAGGTTGCTTTTTGAAAAGTCAAAAATTAATCTTCCAGAGAATCAAAAAAATGCACTAAAAATCACTCTCAAGTGGCCAAAATCAAAATTAATTTTAAATGATCAATGGAAACAACGCAGACTTTCAGTTCCTGGGTTAGATTGGATTTCATCAACGGGATCGGTTCCTTCATTCATTCAATTTAAAATACATGAGAAATATTTAGAATTTAGCTTTTATACATCTTACTTATTTTATTGTTTAAGTACTCAAAAAATCCATGTACAATTTCAAAGTGTTGCAGATTCAAATCATTATTTGGATTTTTTTAGCGAAGTTCCTTATGAAGTTTTTTGGAGATTATAATGAAAACACTTAATTTTTTAATTCTGATATTTTTTCTACCCTTGATCGGCTGTGATAAATCCACAACAAATCCACCTCCCCCTAAAGTAGAAACTCCAAACACGAAAAACCAAAAAAATGAAGAGCTCAAAGCTCTTCACAAAGAGGTTTCGCAGAATCCCCTTTGGACAAGTGGAGAATCTGACAAAGAGCGACTTATTCAAAGATCAATCCTTGTTTTTGAAGCCTGTAAAAAACAAAACATCAGTATTTGCGAGGCACTTAATCTCAAATCCACAGTTTTAGAATTAAACGATATGTAACAGACCGTTTGTTCAGTTGACGAAATTAAAAAAATGATTCATTTTTATTTCCATTATGACAAATCCTCAAAAAACTCCACTCTATGAAGAACATGTAAAATTAAATGGGCGTATCGTTGATTTCGCCGGCTGGAGCCTCCCTGTCCAATATGTAGGAGTCAAAGAAGAGCATCTCAATGTTCGAAAAAATGTAGGGCTTTTTGATGTTTCCCACATGGGAGAAATCCGCTTTCTTGGCCCAAAAGCATTAGAAAGCCTAGAGTGGATGACCACAAACTCCGTAAGTCGCTTAGAGACTGGAGACGCTCAATACAGCCTTATACCTAATGAACAAGGAGGCCTTGTTGATGATATTATCATCTATTGTTTACAAAAAAATTCTGACTATCTAGTCTGCGTGAATGCCTCTAACACTGAAAAAGATTTTCAGTGGTTCAAAAGTCATAATCAAGGGGCCGATATTATTAACCAAAGTTCTTTTTGGGCACAAATTGCCATCCAGGGTCCTAAAGCTTCCGAGTTGTGCCAACGCATTTTTCAAGCCAATTCTATTGCGCCAACCTGTGCAACGATGAAACCCTTCACCGTAAAATCAGCTTATTTTAAAGAGCATCCCATCTTGATTGCCAGCACTGGTTACACCGGCGAAAAGGGCGTAGAAATATATATAGAAAACTCTGGAGCTTCAAAACTTTGGCAGTTATTGATTGAAAGTGGACAAGACCTGGGAGTCATGCCTATTGGCCTTGGAGCAAGGGATACCCTTCGCGTTGAAATGAAATATCCTCTTTATGGCAATGAAATTAATGACACAATGAATCCATATGCTGCCGGATTGGGCTGGGTGATCAAACCTGATCTTAAAGATTTTTTGGGAAAAAACCTTCTTCTTGAGGGAAAAAATAAAGGACTTACCCAAAAGTTGGTAGGATTTAAAATGATAGAAAAAGGAATTCCGCGCACGGGCTACTCACTGTTTTCTTTTGACAATCAGGAAATTGGCAAGGTAACTAGTGGGACTCATTCTCCGAGTCTCGATGCACCTATCGGTATTGGCTATGTGGCCAGCCGTCAAAGTGAAATTGGCACTGAAATCTTTGTTGATATTCGGGGAAAAAAGGTAAAGGCTGTTGTTTGTAAAACGCCCTTTATTGAAAGATAATTTAATTTGATTTAGCAAGAGGAGAACTTCAATGGCTTTTCATCTTCCAGAAGATTATTACTACACAAAAGAACACGAGTGGGCTCAGGTTGACGAAAATATTGTTACTGTAGGAATCACCGAATTTGCTCAAGACCAACTGGGTGAAATTGTTTATGTTGAACTTCCGGAAGAGGGGCAAAAAATAAGTCAAAATCAAAGTTTTGGAGTTATTGAAAGCGTAAAAGCTGTTAGTGATTTATTTTCACCCGTGTCAGGAACTGTGATTGAAGTAAATACTTCTTTATCTGATGATCCCTCTGTGCTAAACGATGATCCCATTAATGAGGGTTGGTTAGTTCGCATCGAGATGGACTCGGAAAAAGAATTAGCAAACTTGATGCGCTCTCCAGAGTACAAAAAACTTATTAATGAAAAGTAACTTTTTTTGAATAATTGGTTGATCCTTCAACTGATTATTCATTGATGCGAATATTTTTGTGATTTCTGCCCGAGTGGTGGAATTGGCAGACACGCCAGACTTAGGATCTGGTGCCGAAAGGTGTGCAGGTTCAAGTCCTGTCTCGGGTACCATGTTTAAATGATTGGTACAGGCTAGAGATCACAAAAATATTCGCATCAACTGAATTTATTGAACCTTAAAAATCTCTCCATTTTTTGCAGCAACAAAGTCTTCTTCTTTAATTTTATATTTTTCGCGTGCCATTTTTAGATCTTCTAGAGGTTGGTTTACCCCTTCGTCGGCAAGTTGAAATGTTCCATAGTGAATTCCTAGGGATCTTTTTGAATTGAGATCCTGATGAGCCAAAATAGCATCCTCAGGATTTAAATGATGACCTTTCATAAACCATCGTGGCTCATAGGCTCCGATTGGAATTAGACTCAGATCAAAGAATGAATACTTTTTAGCCAACTCCTTAAAGTGATCACCATAACCTGTATCTCCGGCAAAATAAATTTTCTTTCCTTTGCCTTCGACCACAAAACTCCCCCAAAGTGACTCAAAACGATCAAACATTCCCCGCGCAGACCAGTGATAGGCTTTTTCAAAAGTGATTTTATATTCACCCACAATTTGAGATTGCCCCCAATCTAGCTCATTTGAAATTATGCCTTCACCCTTAAGCCAAGATTGATTCCCGAGAGGCACCAAAATTAAAGGATTAAATTTTTGACTCAAGATTTGTAGGGTCGGTAAATCAAGGTGATCATAATGATTATGGCTAATTAAAATCACATGAATGGGAGGCAGTTTTTCAATTTCAATTCCGGGTTTACGAACTCTTTTAGGTCCAAGAAAACTGAATGGGCTCGCGCGATCGGACCAAATAGGATCCGTAAGGATATTAAGCTCTCCGATTTGAATCAGTACTGTCGCATGATTCACAAAGATAATATTGATTCTGTTTTCAGATTTTGGAATCGATTGAATTTGAACAACATCATTAATAAAATCAGGCCAAGAAGCTTTTTGACGAGTCATCTGCCACTTAAGAAAATCAGTAAAACCTATAGGATGAGGTCGATTGGGATTAAAGTATTTTTTTCCATCAAAATGATCGCTCAAATAGGATTGAGGGATGGATAAACACGAAAGAGAACTTAATAGCAGTAAAATAAAAGTGATTTTCTTCATAAAGGCAGTGATCCTATTTATTCATTTAAATTTTTTTATTGAATCTCTCCATACAACATAGACTGATTTCCCGACATATCCTCTAATTTAATTTGAAATTTACCCAGAGCGGCTGAAGGAATTTTTAAACGGATCAAAGAAAGTCCTGTCCCATACCCTCCGCTCGTAGATAAAGTAATGCCATCAGGAGTTTTTAAGTAATCGAGAAAAAAATCCCATAAAGAGGGAGGTTGTCCTAAGTCATTTATTAAAAATTGACGAAAATCCCATTCTGTTTGTATTCCATTTAAAAAAGTAAGCCGCGCTAAACTTATAGGATGCTCATAAATACTATGATCATATTTGTCTTTCACTGCGATCACAAACTCTTTTGGCAATTCTTGAAATACACCTTTGTCAAAATTCTGAACTTTGTTATTTTTAAAAATAGCGAAAGCTCCCTCGATATAAGGAGGTAATTGATCAGGGATAAGTGTAGAAAAATATTCTGGATTGGCTCGTGCTCCAGAAGGTAAAATTATATTGTAATGAATATGATGATAAACACCGTCTGGCCAAGTGATAGTTTCCCCCAGCAAAGTGCCCGCAGGGATGGGTCCTCCACCTCGATTTAATAATTGAAAAATTTCTTCAGTTAATCGCTCACGATTCATATGATGAAACTCATAACGAAGCCCGGATTCTGTAGTCACAGCGACCTCAAAATAAAGAGCACTCCCTTTCTGCGGCCAGGGTTTAAAATATTTAATCAAATGACCATCGGCGTTTGTCGTGTAGCTGTAGTGTCCGGCTTCTATTTTTCCTGCAACCGGAGAATATACTTTTTCATTTTTCTTTACTCTAAGATCACAACCACCATGAAAATAGGGAGTTCCGAAGGGTTGATATTGAATCATTGTATTGGCTACTGAGTGTTGTTCATCTTGAAATTGAACGGGCCAAGGCAAACTATGAGAAAGTGGAAAATCTACCTCTAATGGAAATTTCGATTGAATCCCCATAGAAAAATCTAAGCCAGTGTCAATTTTTTTATAACCCTCTTGCAAGAGTTGCTCCGCCGGAACAATCCGCTCATTAGCAAGGCCCAGCTGCGGTAATATTTGAAAAATCAAGAAAAGACTCATTGGTAAAAAAATAAAATTTCGATTTATCATAGGATAGATTCCCTTCAATGTTGTTTTAACTCACTAATCCTTTAAAAGAGGGAGCAACGTTTTTTGATCTGAAAATAGCTTTTCAAATTCATTTATTTTTCCGCTTCCATATTCAATTCCAGCAAAATTAGAAATGAGCGTTTCCATAAGAATCCACTTTTTAAAAATCACACCTTCACTTTTATAAAGATGGACTTTTACATAACCAGTAAGAGTTTCATAATCATGGAATATAGAGCCATCTGGAGTCATAAATTGAAGATCCATAAAATCCTCTTTTGGGGCGTAAGCTTCAATCTTTAGCTTGTATTTTCCATCTTGAGCTTCAACAAACCATTTTCCAAATTTAATATCCATTTTAATAGAATCAAAGTCATTCGGACGGAACTGATATTCAATACCCTTGTGCTTGAGTCCTACGACAACCCCTTCCATTCCAATATCAATTCCATAAACATGGGGACGGCCGCCACCAACAGTTAAAGTTGTTTCTGGATGATTTTCAAAATGATTAGAAACTATCCATGTCCACCACTCCGGAAAAAGTGCCCCCCAATTTCGATCTTGATAGCAAGGCACATCGACAAATTGTCGAAACTGACTATCCCTCTGAACCCAGCCCGAACATACCGCATCCGCTTGAGCCGGATACCACTCAATGCTCGTGATATTTCTCCCTAAAGCCCAACCCGTACCAGGAAAGGACCACTGTTTTTCTATTGAAATATTCCAAGAATAATCCGCACCAACAGGATCTATGAGTTGCCCCTTAAACCATCGATCCGTTGCTTGGTGTTCACCCACTTGAATATTTACACTTTTGTAATCAGCAATAAAATCTTTCAAAGGGTACTTTTGTTCAACAATTTTTTTAGATTTAAAATCGCCCATACCCACATAAGAGCGCGTCCCCTTCATCCGTCCTGCCCCATCCCAAGGATTTACAACACCATAAACAAAATAAAAAGACTCTCCCGTATCTGGCAATATCATTTTATAAAACCACCACTCAAACCATGGATTTTTGTCTACGCGTCCACTGTTTTGAAAAAAGTTTTTTCTATTCCATTGATATGTATTGAGTGGATCTACCTGAGCCCAGGACAAAGAATTTAAACAAATAAATAGTAAAATTAGAATAAAATGCATGAAAGCCCCCCAAGAGAAGGCATAGCAGGGCTCATTTTTCTTTGCAAGAAAAGAAAAAACACAAAAAATTCATCCTATTTACAGCCTTGCTGTTTTAAAAACGAAGCGATTTCTATCGCGCCTTCTCTATTGGCATATTCAATAAGAGAAACCATGTCACTCAATCGTTTCTGTTGATCACATGGGGATTTTTTTGTGAAAGTAATTTTTTTTATACACTCAAAATATCCCCATTCAATCAAGACAAGCAAAGGGCTTAATTTAAGATGATCTTCTTGAAAAGGATCCACTCCCTGTTCAATAAAAATAGAACACATTTGTTTTTTCTGATCTTCAGAGGAAACGCCATATAGGGCATAAGAAAGCGCGCTGTAGGAGTACCGATCTAACAATTGAATCTGTTGGGGTTGTTCTTGCAATAAATTTTGAATAAGTTCAATATGCCCATAACGAGCCGCAATCATAAGAGCCGTCACACCGTGAGAGGAGGCGTGAGTCCAATCATGGTGAAGATCCACTTTTAAGTGTTTGAGTTTTTCAAAATCACCTTGACGCGCACTTTGAAACCAAAGGTCTGGTCCTGATGGATTTACAGAAATATCTTTTTTATTCTTAATTGAACAGCCCTCTAAATATAAAAATAAAAACAGAATCAACCAAATTCTCACAAAACCCCTTAGAAAAATGCAGATTTATTGAATAATTAAAATGAATACTCTTAGAGTTTAATCATCATGCCCTCATAGGCATAATCCCACTCAAACTGAGGAAGTGCTTCTACATGATGATTATTTTCAATACGCCAATTGTAGTACTCCGTGGTCTGACGTTTAAGCTCAAGAATTTGATGAGCTGTGGCTCCTGGGTCATGGTGCCCAAATAGAATTTTCTTAATCCCCTCACGAAAAGCTAAATCTACGCCCACCTGTGCGGCGCTGTGGCCCCAGTTTGCCTTTTCTGCCAGTTCAGGCAAAGTGTATTGGGCATCAAAATACATAAGATCCACATTTTGATAAAGCGGAAGATCTGGCCCTAACTCATTTTTTGTCACGCGAGTCGCTTCTGTATCCACACAATGAGAATAGGTTTTTCCACCACTCATAACCTTTAAGCCCCAACATTCGTCAGGATGATCCAACCTGTAAGGAATTAAAGTCATATCATCAATATGAAATTCTTTTCTGGGCTCCAGAACATGAAATTGAATCTTAGAAGTTAAATCCTCAAAGGGAACAGGGAAATAGGGCTTTTGAAAAATACCACGAATGAGTTTTTCTAAGTCCTTCTGCACTCCATAGTAATGTATTGGAACCCCTGGAATAAAGTGGGCCGCAAAAAAGGGAAGCCCAATCACATGATCCCAATGAAAATGTGTCATATAGATATGATAAGGTCCTTTAACTCGACCGCCTAAGCCACTCATAATTCGATCGTTCAAATTACGAATGCCACTGCCCCCATCAATGATCAACTGACCTTGCTGAGATCTTACTTCAACGCAGGTTGTAGCTGTACCATATCCACCCACCATAGGTA
>DAIRER010000514.1:0-1673 GCA_036795495.1 Pseudobdellovibrionaceae bacterium
GCTCTCCCCATAGAGAAGATCTAACCTTGCTGCCTTTACTTTTTCCATTTCATTCAAAAAATTCTGCAATTTAGAGGGCGCTTTAGTTTCTTGACCTTCCATAGCCAAATCATGAAGTCGCTTAACAACTCTAAAGCGAAAAATAATATTTTGAATATCAATTTCTAAATTTTTCACAGACTCAAAAGTTCCACTGAATTCGTCAGTTTGTATAATCACATCAGTCATCATGGATTTTGAAAAAGAATTTATGTCTTGTATAACATACATTTTTGAAACTGAATTGACGTCTTCAAAATTATGGATTGGGTGCTCTAGCTCATCAAAAAATAATTTCATAATCTCAAGTTGCTTAGGAATATCACCCCGAAGCAACGTCGAGTTGGAATTGAATTCACGCATCCAAGCTTCAATAAAATGTAACTCTTCATGATAAAGATCAATACCTAAATAAGGAGAATTAAAATTTCTTTTACCAAGAATGTCTAAAGCTAAATTTGGATTTGATTTTCTAAGGTCAATGAATATTTGATAAGCATATACAGCTTCCTCTAAAGTCAATCCTAAAAGTTTGGAATCAGCCCCGTGGACGAGATCATCTATCATACTAAGTTGGTTATCTAAACTCAAGATATGGTGAATTTGTTGACCGTAAAGTTTGTAAATCAAAAAACTCCAACGTTTTTTCGTCAACTCAGGGGAAGGTGTCCACTTTTGTCCTCTTGCAAGCAAAACAGGACTTATGGTTGCAAGAATTTTTTCAGTGAGAGGATTGTTATAAAACAAGCCTTTTGTGAGAGTGTCATGGGGTTTATCAGATACACTATCAAGGAATTCAACCACCCATAAAACATCGGGATTTTTTGAGTTTGCGTTTGCTATGCTAGTGATTTTATTTAGCGCAGCTTTTCGCTGCGCAGGCTTTTCACCGATGATAGCAGTAACAGATAGTTGGACAAGTTGTTTATGTAAGTTTTTAATACCATCATCTGTGGAGACTGGAATTATTGACTTGCAGGAGTCGAATGAAACCTCAGACCTCGAGGCCATTGCAGAGCTAATAAAAAATAAACTGATTAAAAAAATTGAATTTAAGTTCAAATATAACTCCTTATAAATATCCAAATCCAACTCGTATCGTATTAATTTCAGGCAATATACAGAAAATTGTTTTAAACCACCAGATGTTACTTTTCTGATAGTTCGCCAATAATTGTCACTCATAGAAGCTTTAAACATCCGGCACGGATTTAGACAGCTTCAGGTATTTTATTAAAGTATTCAATACCATCTCAACTTGAGACACTTTGCGTACCCGTATAACACATTGAAATTACGAAGGAATACTATTACTACCCACACCTATAAAGCAAATATTGCCACAGTTTCCACATTGTGGTAATTTTGTCTTATGGCTGATAGGTATAATATCGACAAGATTGGAAACTCTCCGATCACAAGAAAAGAACTTGAGCGCCTCGGCATTTCCCGCAACGCCCTAGAGTCTCTCATCAAAGAGAATAAGCTGCTTCGAGTTGGTCGCGGCGTTTATCAGCTTCCCAGCGTAGAACTGGATAATGAGAGCCTGTATCGAGCGGCCACTAAACGCATAAAGGGTCGGTCGGCAGTTTGTTTGATGTCAGCGCTTTCACATTACAACCTGACGGACGAAA
>DAIRER010000515.1:0-1671 GCA_036795495.1 Pseudobdellovibrionaceae bacterium
CTGTAAATAAATTCGTGAATAATTTTTGGCTCATTTAGGACTCCTCTTTTAGATTGGAGTCCATTTTCACCGACTCACAAACAGAGTCAAGGGTTATTCAATTTTGCTCCACATTCACTACAAAATTTAGATTGAGCCACAACCAAGGCTTGGCATTGTGGACAATTGAGTTGGTCTGTTTTTTTCTTGGGGCGCTGTTCTTTTTCATTCATATCCACAAAACCTTTTTCATTCAGCTTTTCAATTTCGCGAATCAATTGCCAAAAACGAGCCGTATTTACGTACTCTTTTTTTTCAAACTGGATCACAACCCCTTTTTCTGCATTCACACGCTTACTGAATAAGCCTTTTTGCTCTAAACGAGTAAAATGATCATTGTTTAAATTTATATCTAACTCCAGCTTGCAATAATCAGAAAGTTCCGCCAAAGAAAGCCCGACAACTCCAAACCGATCCACCTCTTTTTCCTTTGTCAGTTTATTAAATCCCTCAAGTAAAAAATAGGGAAGATCTTCCACTTTTAAAATTTCAGATTTTCCTCCACCCTTGTAATAATAGTATTGATAAAACTCAAAAAAAGCCTCCAAAACAGAGACATCAAAAAATTTAACTCTTTGAATTTCATCAGGCCCATCCGGTTGATCCGGGCTCTTTCCTTTTTCATATTCTGCCAAACCGAGTTTAACTAAAATCTGAGTCATCAATTCAATGCGTTTGGGCGACTCAGACATAACACGTTGTGTGTATTGTTTTAGCTGACCCCAATCCATAATCGAAAAACCACTTTTATCTTTCGTACTTTTATGATTTACAGTGTGAAATAAGGCTCCGAAAACACTTGGAATTTTTTCTTCTGGGCAGGGGGATGCATCTGATTCTAATTTTTTAGATTTAACTTCATTTGAAGCCAGCCTTAAGCGCTCGGATAAACTTTTAATGATGGCCTTTAACAACTGCGGGGCCGCTTCATATTGCTGTTTTATATTTTCTATTGGAACTTCAATAAGTTGAGTTTGAACCGTTGCCATTGCTGAAAAGGGCGAGGCAACATTTCCTAATATAATATTCTCTCCTAGAATTTGATTAGCGCCCAGTTGAAAAAGATCTACAACTTTTTTACCACGCACTAAGCAAAGACTCACTCCTCCGGATTGAATTAAATAAAGACTCTGTAATTTGTCTCCATCTTTAAATAAAAATTCACCCTTTTTTAAGGTCTTTGATGACATATCCCCTCCAAACATATACCAGTCTAAACTGGGACCTTGGGAGTTCCAATCAAAAAGACTTAAAAAATGAAAGTGATTAAGGAGTTACCGTGTCTGATTTTTTTGTGCCAGCAAGCCCAGAGCATCAAAAAAAAGAAAAAGCAAAGTCCCAAATCCTGCGCAAAAGTTTATGGTGGCGCCAGGTCAAAGGTCGGGGCATTTGCCACCATTGCCATCAAAAATTTCCGCCAGAAGAACTAACCATGGATCATTTAATTCCAATTGCTCGCGGCGGCAAATCCAACAAAAAAAATTGCGTTCCCTCCTGCAAAGAATGCAATACAGAAAAGGGTCATCGGCTCATTCATTGGTGAATTTGGAAATTCATCACGCCGCAACAATTGAAAATGACTTGATTGATGCACCACGTTACCTGTTAGTCTAAAAACTGAATTTTATATTT
>DAIRER010000053.1:0-8536 GCA_036795495.1 Pseudobdellovibrionaceae bacterium
AATATCACCCTCACTTCAACAGGTAGTCTTGCCACTTTGATTCTTACTCACGATGCCAATGGCACACTCACTTTAGACCACATTTCTGCGCAGTCTTTAACTTTATCGGCTTCTGGCAATGGTCTTGTTAAAACCAGTAACGGACCACTGGTCGTTTCAAATACAAGCATTACAACCTTAGCAATCCCCAGTGGCACAGAGTTTGGAGGCATTGTTGGACAGGTTTTTGAAAACTCTACTTTTAGCGATATTACGATCAATGGATTTACAGTATCAGGCGCAGATAGCTTAGGGGGAATTGTTGGGTTAAAAGAATTTGATATCTCCGGAAATGCAAAAACTTTAACTTTTACAAATATTCATTTAACGAATATTCTTTTTGGTCATGGTTCCTCGAACTATATAGGAGGACTTGCCGGAAGAATGCGTGACGCAAATATTTCAGTTACTGATTGCTCTGTTGCTGGAACTGTTCGAGGAAGCAGTGGAATTGGGGGACTTATAGGAGAAGCTCATCGCTTATTCGCAACTACTGCATTTACTTCAATTTCTAAATCAAGTTTCAATGGAGCCAATCAAGGAGCTTACTCAAGTGGGGGTTTAATTGGGTACCCCTCAGGTATCACCCTTACCATTTCAGAATCCTTTTCTAAAGGTTCTATCTTAGCTTGGACAGGACCCGCAGGCGGACTTGTTGGACAATCGAACGTGCTTGCAGGATCTTTGATTATTGCTAGTTATTCACAATCAACGGTAAATAATTCTAACTCTTCTGGAAATGTGGGTGGTCTCGTCGGTGCCATTGCTACAGGACAACTCGCAATACAACAATCCTATTTCTCAGGATCCGTTACTGCTGTAGTCGGCTCAAACAAAGAGGGCTGTATCGCAGGTATAAACTCAGCAACGCTAACCCTCATGAATACTTATTTTGATTCTACTAAATGCGCAGCTAACGCGGTCAATACTGGAACCTATGCAGGGGCTACGGGACTAGCCACAGCCACCTTTCAAACAGATACCCCATTTGGTCCAAGCTGGAGTGCCTTGGTTTGGCTTTTTACTTTAGGACAAGATCCTAAACTTCTTTGGGAACCTTAATTGATTAAAATCCAAAACCAAATCGCAAGGTCGCTAAACCTGTTGGGTTTGGAGTCAATGACTTAGCCCACAGAATTTTAAATTCAAAATAGAGATTTAAATAAATTTCATGATCTCTCCAGAGTACGGGCCAGGATTTTCCGTAACCATTTGAAAGACCCAATAAGATCTCTAAAGGAAATACATCCACAGAATCGACACCTAAAGTTTTCATATGAGTTTTTGAGTCGATGATACCTACGATGGGTCCAATATATATCCCCTCATTCACAAAGTGATGATAAGCAATATTATAAGTCTCTCGAGTATTGTTCAAATTGACGACCGAATTTCCTGATTGAAAGGCTTCGCTAGAATACTCTAAAGCAAATTCTTTATTTTGTTTCAAAATACTGATTGAAAAAATTTGATTTCGTTTAAATACATTTTCCTGTTCTTCTGTTTGAACCCAAGTCCATGTCGGATTAAATAGATAAACGCCATATTGAAATGTATCCTTGTTTTCTTGAAGACCCATTGCTATTGCCTTTGCATTCATTGAAAAAGCAAAAATTATAAATGTTATAATTCTAAAAACTACATTCATATTATTTTTTAACTTCTTTTTTAATCTCATTTTCAGGATTTGAGGCTTTAGAAGTTGAGGATTTAGGATTTATATCTTTAGGTGCTTCAACAATCGGAATATCTTCTTTTTTGGGTTTAAGGATGGATTTATAAAAAACTGGATCTTGTTTTTCTAAATACTGAATAAACTCCTTCAGAAAAATTTGAGGATCTACAATTTCATTTTTTTCTAATCGACCTTGTAGACTTGAACCAAAGTGTTCTAAAAATTTCAATAAAGCTCCTGCCAGTTTCTCTTTAGATTTTAAAACATCTTTTTGATTTTCAGCTAATTCGTTGTTCATCGAAACCATTTCGCGAGCCAGCTGAGCTCCCATATGATAAGAGCGTGCAATATAGTCTTCTCGATTATAAATTCGCTCATTTTTATAATCCTCATTTTTTCTGTCTTCCGTCTCACGTTCTTCAGTTTCTTCATTCGGTTTGTTATTTCGATTTTTCTTTCTCTTTTTAATTTTTTTACTTTTATATTCCCACAAGGGAGCCAACAAAATACTGGCTTGCATCCAGCTTTGATCGCTTTTTTCAGAGAGATTTCTAGAATTTTCAGAATCTAATAAGGAGCGACCAATAAAATGTGTGTCTTTAGAATAAAGCCAGCCCCAATAATCGGCCAAACCCTCGTTTAATGCTCTTAAAAAAATAAAATTATAAATTTCTAAAACCTCTTCTCGGATTTGTTCAAAATCCTCATCTTTAATGGGAGCAGCATGTACAGCAAGAAATGATTTCTCTTTTTCACTTACTTTTAATTTATTTAAAACGAGTTTGTGAAATAACGAATGAAAGTGTTCATGAGCAATCACCCCTGAGTTCAATGGAATTTGAAGCCCCTCACCCGCTGTCGGAAGAAAAAAGAATATTTCTCTATTCATTTCATAAAAGGCGTTGTTATGTGCCGCTCGATTTGATTTTTCTGATTTAATACGCGTTTGCACAGAAATTTTTCGTGGCAACTTGTAGAGAGTTTCAAATCCTAACTGTTTATCAAAATAATATAGATTCTGAAATTGAAAATAAAGAGAGGCCACCTCCATACTTAATAGGTTTTGGGGAACCCAAACCCCCTCTCTATTTTGAATAAAGTTTAATTTGGGCGAATCTCCTATAATTTCTGAATTCTGCTCCCGGGGAGCATAAACAAACTCAGCAAATTGACCCGACATAGGATTCACTGTCCATAAATTTTCTAATAGTACGGGGATAAATTGTCCTTGATTGGTTTGTTGATCAAAACTGTAAATTTTAAAGTAATTAGAACCCGAAGCCCCCGTTTGATACGATTCTTGAGCACAGGAAATCGTAAAAAACAAAAAGAGTCCGAAAATCGGACGCAGAAATCGATTTAAATACTTAATTTGTCCGACAGCCGTATAATTCTTAGACACTCACTCTCCTTATTTTCGCACAGCGCATGATCATTTGAGACTTTAATCCTCACCTATTTACGTATATGCTAGCCCAGCAATTTTAAAGCCAAAGCCAGGAGTATCACTTGATCGATCTAAAGCTCAATCCCCCTCAAAAAGAAGCCGTTTTCACCACTGATGGTCCCCTACTGATCTTGGCGGGGGCTGGATCTGGAAAAACCCGGGTTTTGACCTACCGTTTAGCACATATCATTTCTAAAGGCAAAGCTGCTCCCGATGAAATCCTCTGTGTGACTTTTACCAATAAAGCCGCCAAAGAAATGGAAAATCGAATTTATAAAATTCTTTCTGAGTACCAAATTGCAATCTACTCTCAACTCTGGGTCAGCACCTTTCACTCCTTTTGCGTGCGAGTCTTGCGCGAACACATCGAGCTCTTGGATTATAAAAAACATTTCGGCATATACGACAGTGGCGACCAACTGAGCCAGATCAAAAAGGTGATGGCCCGTCTGGATATCAATGACAAAATCTACTCTCCCAAAAATTTTCAAGCCCGCATCAGCAGTGCAAAAATGAACGCCCTAGGTCCCGATGATTTAAAGAAAACAGGGCACTTTTTAGACCAAAAAACAGTTGAGGTCTATCGTGCCTATGAAGAAGATATGAAAAAATCAAACAACTTAGACTTTGATGATCTTCTCGCTAAAACCTATGAACTTTTTCGAATGTATCCAGATCTTTTAAATCTTTACCAAGAAAAATTTAAATACATAATGGTTGATGAGTATCAAGACACCAACCACATCCAATATCTTCTGGTCCAACAGCTCGCTAGTAAACATAGAAATCTATGTGTCGTTGGTGACGAAGATCAATCTATTTACAGCTGGCGAGGGGCCGATATATCAAATATTTTAGATTTTGAAAAAGACTTTCCAGAATCTACGGTTGTAAAACTGGAAGAAAACTACAGATCTTCAAAAAATATTGTGGATGCCGCCACTGAAGTGATCAAAAACAACACTCAACGCAAAAATAAAACACTTTTCACATCAAATCCTTCGGGAGAGTTGATCCAGGTCCAAGAAGAAGTGAACGAATACGAAGAAGCCCGTTTTGTTGTAAGATCGATTCAACAATTGATCTCTCAAGGACAGGGCGAGTACAGAGATTTTGCCGTATTTTATCGAACCAATGCTCAATCTCGAGTTTTAGAAGAGCAACTGCGAAGCACGGCCATGCCTTATAAAATTGTAGGTGGAATGCGCTTCTTTGAACGTATGGAGATTAAAGATATTATCGCTTATCTAAAACTTGCCTTGAATAACAATGATGACATTGCTTTACAAAGAATTATAAATGTTCCAACCAGAGGCATCGGTAAAACTTCCATGGAGAAAATCATCGAAGTGGCCAATCAACACAAGATCAGTTTTTTCAATGCCATTAAATATGCTGTTGAACAAAGACACTTTAATGCGGGAACCTCCGGAAAATTACGCCGATTTGTCGACATCATCGAAGATATCTCTATAAAAAGTTCGCAGTTAAAATTGATTGATTTTTTTCATCATACTTTAGAAAAAACAGAGTACCTACAAAGTCTAAAATCTGAAAACACACCCGAAGCTCAAGCTCGCGTAGAAAATATAACTGAACTTGATAATGCTATTGAACAATTTATTCAAGAACGTCAAGATGAAGCCACGCTGACAACCTTTTTAGAAGAAATGGCCTTAGTCGCAGATGTTGACTCTTTAGATGAACAGATCAATTCAATCACCCTGATGACCTTACACGTCTCTAAAGGGCTCGAGTTTCCATTTGTTTTCGTCGTTGGATTAGAAGAGGGATTATTTCCAAGTCAACGCAGTAATAATGATGAAGACCCCACCTCCATGGAGGAAGAACGCCGATTGGCCTATGTTGGAATGACTCGTGCAGAAAAGAAACTTTGGCTCACTCATGCTTACACCCGTCGACTTTGGGGCCAAGAGCAGATGAATCAGCCCTCTCGCTTTATCGAAGAAATTCCACAAAAATTTGTTCAAAAAAACTCATCTGTGCAAAAATCTCGATTTGCAGAACGTTACTCGTCCTATTCACCGAGAGCGGCGCATACCCATTTTGATTCTCAAAGCTTTCCAGATTACGAAAACCAAACTCCGGCAAGCCCCAGCAAAGAAACCTTACAAAAAGGATCAAGGGTTCGACACCCCACTTTTGGTATAGGGTCTATTTGTAAAACCGAAGGAAGTGGAGATAGCCAAAAAATTTCAGTCATATTTGGCGACAATAGTTTAAAAAGCTTCGTTGCGAAATATGCGCGACTTGAGATTGTTTAAAAATACTCGACATGACATTTGTCTAGTTACAAGGCTAAATCTTGCTTAATCTTTTTTTAAAACCATTAAGTATTGTCACCACTTGCCGTTAAGTCTTATATGAAAACACAAGAACGGGTTTGGGTCTTTTATAATTCTACAACAAAAAACCAAAGTGCCCCCTTGAATACAATTCAAGCACAGATAGAAATTTTAAAATTTAAATACAAAGAAATTAATGAACACCTTATTTGGTCCCCTGGCTGGGATCAATGGGAAAACTTAATGCAATTTTTAAAATCAAATCAAAAATACTTTATCTACTCGAAACCCCCTGAACATGCGAATCATGGGCTAAAAACCCCACCCCTTCCTGAAAACATAAACGACATGAATTCTGAGACTCAAACATTTACTGGAACAAAAGAAATAGAACCTTCTAAGCTGACGCCTTCAGATTCACCCTTTACTGAAATTAACTCCGAAGAAACTCAAAGTGGCAGAGAAGAGTTTGGTTTCTACAATGATTTTAATGGAGATGATCTTTCTTTATCAGACATTCAAAAATCTGAAAAAAAAATTAAAAAGGCACAGTCAAATTCTGCAAACCGAAGAACATTTTCTCGATTGGATCTTAAGTTAGAAGTGTTTCTTGTTTCAAGATCACATACTTTTAAAACCTATTCTCAAAACATCTCGGTAGGTGGAACACTTTTGATTGATGATGTTCCAAAAGACTTTTTTAAATCTTCTTTTGATCTTTTAATCATAAACCCACTCGATCCCAATCCCAGCACGGGTCGCCTTTTATTTAAAGCTAAAATTATTGGAGAACTGCTGAATACAAAACGTCTGAGGTTTATTGAAGTTGATAAAATTATGACCGAGAAACTCAAAGCTCTACTGAATGCTTATAAAACCTATCAAAAAATGACTCACCACAAAGTCAGCTAGTGATTTGTGTTATCCATTCACTCGCAAAAGACTACTTAAAGTTTTCTTAAGTAATTCAATATCAAAGGGCTTTTTTAAAAAATCATCCGCACCCAGCTTAAAGGCTTTTTTTACATCCTCATCACTGGCAGATCCTGAAATAAAAACTAAGGGGATCGCTTTAAGATCTCTATGTTCTTTCAACATTTGGGCTAATTCAAAACCATTTATCCATGGCAGTCCAATATCCAATAAAATTAAATCCACAGGATGATCGTCTAAAACAGAAGATAACTCTGTAGCATCAGCTGCTATTCGAGAAATGTAGTGTTCAGAATCTAAAATTCTTTTTAAAGCACTTCTCATCGATTCGTCATCTTCAATGACCAAGATGGATTTTGGTTCTAACTTTTTCTTTGTTTCGCGAAACGCATCCAAAGGAACGACCTCTTGGCCAGCGATTCTTGATTTGGCCAATTTTTCAATTTTATTTACTAAATCTGTCGCATTAATTTTACGATTTTTCATTGAAATCCTTTATCTTTTGCCACGGATAAGACAAAATCAAAAAAGTTTAATCCACCATAGATTCTTCATCATAAAACTAAATGTCCAACCAATCAATATTGGACCTTAATCTAGTATAGCTATAACTTACACCAATTTTAGTTATAAAATAGACCAAGACAACGACATAGCCAACGAAGGTCTACAAAATAAATGGAATTGGTATTAGGAGTTGGCCTCTAGCCAACGTTCACAATCTATAGCCGCCATACATCCAGTACCTGCAGCCGTAATGGCCTGACGATAAACATGATCTTGAACATCTCCCGCAGCAAAGACTCCAGCAATATTTGTATAGGTAGAACCTGGACGCGTTTTTAAATAACCCACTTCATTCATATCTAAAATATCTTTAAATAAGTCCGTGTTGGGTTTATGACCAATGGCAATAAATAAACCATGAACAGCAAGATCTGAGATCACTTCTGTTTTTTTATTTTTAAGCTTAACACCTTCCATGCCCTTCATTGTCCCAAAAACCTCGACCACTTCACTATCCCATATCGCTTCAATTTTTGGATTTTGAAGGGCTCGATCCGACATAATCTTAGATGCGGCAAAAGAATTCCGACGATGTATAATATAAACTTTGTTTGCAAAACGAGTTAAGAAATTGGCCTCTTCCATCGCCGTATCACCACCACCAACGACTGCTACATTTACATTTTTAAAAAAGGCTCCATCACATGTGGCACAGGCGGAAACGCCTCGACCCATAAACTTTTTTTCGCTGGGAATTCCTAAGTACTTTGCCGTAGCCCCCGTACTTACAATAATAGTTTTTGACTCATACAATTGATCTTCAACCCATACTTTTTTAGTGGCTCCGGAAAAATCAACGCGGGTTACATTTTGTGTCACAAATCGAGTGCCAAAACGCTCCGCTTGTTTTCGCATCACATGAATCAAATCTGGTCCGGTAATCCCATGTTCAAAACCTGGAAAATTCTCGACGTCACTTGTGATCATCAGCTGTCCGCCAGCCATTTCTCCCTCAATCATCAAGGGTTTTAAATTTGCACGAGCTGTATAAATAGCTGATGTTAAACCTGCAGGCCCTGAACCAATAATTATTACGTTTTCCATTTCCAACTCCTTAAAATATATGCAATAAAGTAGCTCGGCCTGGATAAAAAAGTCAACGTTCCAAGGAGATTCAAATGAGTCCATCTGCACCATTAAAAAAACCTGATTTAGAAATACAAAAGGAAATTTTAGAACTCGTCCACGCCATTGAAAAGTTAAGGGGTCCTGGTGGGTGCCCTTGGGATCTTGAGCAAAATCATCAAACCTTAGCGCCTTATGCTCTAGAGGAGGTCTGTGAGCTTTTGGAGGCCTTAGACACCCAAAATTATAAACTGATGCAAGAGGAACTAGGTGATGTACTGTTTCAAGTGGTGCTTCACTCTGAATTAGCCAAAGAGTCTGGACACTTTACTATGGCGGATGTGATCAAAGGAATTCGAGAAAAAATTATTCGAAGACACCCTCATGTTTTTGGAAACACCAAAGTCAACGGCACGGCTGAAGTTTTAAAAAACTGGGAAGAAATTAAAAAACAAGAAAAAGCGTTAGCGAAAACCTTAAATCAAACTTTAGATCAAAGCACAG
>DAIRER010000516.1:0-1670 GCA_036795495.1 Pseudobdellovibrionaceae bacterium
TGATAAACAGGTGGATCTTTTATTTGAATTGGACAAAGGCAATAAGGTTTATTTTGGTAAGTTCAATGTTTTGGGAAATTCAAAAACCAGAGATAAAGTCGTTCGTCGAGAGCTAAAAATTCTGGAGAGTGAACTTTACAATGAAACCCGTCGTCGCGAGTCAGAAGAAGCGATCAAGAGGCTGGGGTTTTTCGAAGAAGTTACATTTAAAACCGCCATTGATCCAACCAATACAGATATTATGAATTTAGATATTGTGGTGAAAGAGCGCAGTACCGGTCAGATTCAGTTTGGTGCTGGATATGGAAGCGCTACGGGATTTACAATGCAAGGCTCTGTGAGCCAAACGAACTTTTTAGGGAAGGGTCAAAATCTTTCGGCTTCTTTAAATGTCAGCAGTACAGCTAGCCAATACAGTCTTTCCATGACAGAACCCTATTATAATGACTCCTTGTGGTCTTTGGGTGGAGATATTTATCAAAGTGGAAATTCGGGGCGAGAAGATTATATTGAAAATCATGAGGGTGGATCTGTTCGTACAGGGTATCCCATCGCAGAATACACGCGTTTGTTTTTTAAATATAAATATGACAAAACTCTTTTGGACACAAAGTATCTTCAGAATAAACCAGTCACGGACTTAACTTTATTTCCACTTTCAGAGGCCAGTGGGGATACGAGTTCTGGGACATTGACTCTTGAATATGACACTCGAAATGATCGATTTATGCCGACGAGAGGTTTGGTCAGTTCAGCGTCTGTTGAGTATGCGGGGCTGGGTGGAAGTATAAAATATCTTAAGACGGGTACCATCTTTAGATATTATAAAAATATTTTTTGGGATGTGGTATTTAGAAACTCGCTTCAGTATGATCGTGTAGATCAGCTCGAAGGGCGTCCCATTCCATTTCCAGAATTATTTGTTTTAGGTGGTCCCTATTCTTTAAGAGGTTATCGCAGTTATCGCGTTGGTAAAATGAAATTATCAGAAACCATTCGTCAAGAATTAATAGCAAAAGGTTACTCTGATCTCAATGCAAGGAAAGAGGCCATGAGGTTTGTGGGCGGAACACAACAAGCTCTCTATCAAGGGGAATTGCAATTTCCTTTGATTAAAGAAGCTAATATCATGGGTGTTGGATTTTTTGATGTGGGTTCTGCCGAAGATGAATTAATTGACACTCGATTTTTTTCGGATTTAGGTTTCGGAATTCGTTGGTTTTCACCCATTGGCCCCTTGCGGTTTGAGTGGGGATTTCCCCTCAATCGGGATCCTGATTATCATGATCCTACTGTCTTTGAATTTTCTATCGGCGCACCTTTCTAAAGTTTTCAATTTCTTCATTGATGAGAATTCAGAACCAGAGTACAGTGCAAAATAATAGATAATTAATTTTAACCAAAAGGGGAATTAGAATGAAAAAAAGTATTTTATCGAGTGCGTTGTTGGCGGTGCTGTCTATTTCTAGTTATGGGTTTGCTGGAGAAGTGGCTATTGTGGATATGCAAAAAGCTGTTCAAGCGACAGATGCAGGAAAAAAAGCCAAGGATGAAATGGAATCTGAAGTCGCAAAAAAACGAAAAGATTTTGAAAAAAAGGAATCGGATCTTAGAAAAACAGCTGAAGATATTGATCGTAAGAAGGCCGTTCTTTCGACGGAGGCTTTAAC
>DAIRER010000517.1:0-1666 GCA_036795495.1 Pseudobdellovibrionaceae bacterium
ATTAACTTTTTCTTCCATGCCAAATGAGCTTCGATAGCATCATCTACATCCAAAGCCATTAAAATGACTCCCTCCCGAACGGGAAGTTGAATGACAAATCGCGTGTTCGTTGATTTTGAGTCATAATAAATGCGCCCACCATGAGCTTCAACAATACCCTTAGAAATCCCCAAGCCAAGCCCTGTTCCCTGGCCCACTCCTTTGGTTGTAAAAAAAGGCTCCATCATTCGTTGAACAACGTCTTGAGGAATTCCACTGCCACTATCCATAATTGAAATTTCAATAAATTCAGCATGAGGCTTTACTTCTATTGTAATCCACTTCTGAATAAGTTCTGAAATAGCGTCACAAGAGTTTTTTATTAAATTTACGAGAACTTGAGATAACTGCACTTGACGACAGAGTAAATCAAAATCTTGATATTGATCATTGTACTGAATTGTGACGCCTTTACGGTGAAGATCTACTTGGCAAAAGTCTAAAGATTCAAAAATAATTTTTTTGACCGAAGTGCGCGACATGGGCTCGTTAGAATCGTCTCTAGAAAACTTTCGCATACCTGATATAATTTTTGCAATCCGTAAAGCAGTTACCGATATTTTTTCTAAATCTGTGACTATATCCTCGGGAATTGAATTTATTTTTTTTAATTTATTCTTAATCAATTCGGTTTTACCAATAATTATGGAGAGTGGATTATTGATCTCATGAGCAATCCCACTGGACATTTCTCCAAGCAAAACCAAGCGTGAGGATTGAATCGTTTTTAGTCTCTCCTCATCTAAAGCGTCTTGTATGTTTTTTTCTTTTGTTATATCGATGAAGACTCCATCAATATAAAGAGCTGCACCTTCATCGGATCCATCAAAGGATTTACCTCTAGCCTTAATCCAACGAAGTTCACCAGCTTGATTTCTAATTCGAAATTCAATATCAAATACAGACTTATCAGCCATAGATTTGTTCAAGGTTTGCTGAAATTTTAAGATGTGCTCAGGCAATATCATTTCTACAAACCCAGAAATGGGTTGGTCTAAAAACGATTTTACATTTTTACCCGTGATGGATTCAATTTCATGGCTGATGTATTTAAATTTACACTGACTCCCATGTTGGCACCTAAAAATCGCCACTGGAATATGCTGAACAAAACTTTGGAATAGACTTAAATTCTTATCTTCACTCAAAAATAACCTCAATCATATTTGGAATTTAAAAATTAGGTTTTCCCTCTACGGGACCCAATATGACTCTAATCTCAACATAAAAAGAGTCAATAACAGTCTTGACACAAAAAGGCTCAACCTACGTCCATCATTTAAGGCAAAACACTATTAAAAAAAACCAGGCTTGTGACTAGCTTTTTAACTATATTACTGGGTAATAATATCGATATAAGTATAAATTTAGCCATAATTTTATCTTGATACATGATATATATGACGGTATTATTATACCAATAATACTGGAAAACAAAATTATGAAGCGTTCAAATCTCTTATATTTAGAAAAATGGTTCTTACAAAAAGATAGAAAACCCCTTGTTTTAAGGGGGGCTCGGCAAGTAGGAAAAACTCATCTCGTTCGTCAATTTGCTGAAACAAGAAAACTGGATCTTATAGAAATCAATTTTGAATTTCAACCAGAAGCCATGAGTTTGTTTGAA
>DAIRER010000518.1:0-1658 GCA_036795495.1 Pseudobdellovibrionaceae bacterium
TTATCAACGGTTAAAGTGCCACCCGTACTTAGGACTTTATGTCCGCCCTCGGTGATACCAATTATGGTTGTGATATCACTAAGAATGACCTTATTGTTCACCGTTTGTTTTTTTGCAAAGATTTCAACATAGGCGAAATCAAAACGATTTTTCTTTAGCTGACAGGAAATGATGTTGTGTGAAATGTCAGGATTTTCTTGTGCCAGCCAGCGGGTTTGGTCTTTTTTCGCAGCGAAACTTGTTAAGTTTACTAATAATAAAAATAAGAAAACGAGTTTATTCATTTACTCCTCCTGGTGAGTATTAATTCTAAAATAAAATAGTATTTTTACAAGGCTAGATTTCTAATGACTTAGAGATGATTTTTGAATCGTGGTTTTAAAAAAAATGGTGATAACGGTATGACTTGAGAGTGTGTTTTCCATTGATAAAAAACTTCTTTGTATAAGATCTTCCGCATCAAAAAACGAATCCAGCATTTTTTCTCGGACCCGCTGCATAACTATGGATGGAACTTTTAAACTATTTCCAAAAGCTAAAAAGTCACTCCATCTTAATTTGACCGCCTTTTTTACAGTTTGTGACTGGAATGGGTTTCATTTTTTTTTACTTCAAGTACAACAGCAAGTAATAGTCTTCTTATCTACAGATCTTTTCAAGTCTTTTTCTCTCTAAGGCCTGAGTCGCAACTCCAACATGCATGGAAAACCCACAGGCCTCGGCCACAAGACCGAACTTTGCCGTGTTGTCTCTTTCTGGCAGGGACTTTAATACGACGTCTTTTTTACCCTTCGATGGACCCGTTGCAAAACGATAGGTCACAGAGCTCGATTGGATTTTTGCAAAGCCTGCTTTTCTTTGACGGGCTCGTTTTTTTAACTTTAATAGCAGAAAAGGCTTAAATAAAAAAACAAGTGACCGAGTCGCAGATTGCGAACTGGTTAGACTCAGAAAAGTATTTAAGTAAATTCTCTTTAAATAATCTAATTTGATTATTTTCTTAATTCTAGGAATTGAGTCCTAGAATTAAGAATGAGTTGCCTCGCTTTCAGTCTTCCTTCAATTAAAGTCGATATAGTTTTGGCTTAGATCTTGCGTAAGAGGTTTTATCTATTCACAAAAGTGTAAAGGATGAAAGGAGGTCATCTGTTTCTAAAAACACGAGGTGAATAGAATTTAATAACTAAACACCGTAACTAACATATAAAGGAAAACACTATGAAAAATGAAAATATTGAAATCAATAATCCACCGGATTATGAATTGAAGAACGTCGATGAAATTTCTTTCGGGGTCATGGGAAGAAATCGGGATCGGGATCGCGATCGCGATCGGGAATGTGATAACTGCTCCATGCGTTTCCCAACCGAATTAGAAGATAATATTCAAAATTTAGACATTATTTATTAGGAGAAAAACAAATGAAGATCATTAATAAAATAATTGCATTGGGTGTTTCGATCAGTCCCATTTGTATGGCTCAAGCATTAGAAGTCGATATTGATAAAGGAGATGTCATTTTAGCTTATTCAGCTACAGCTTCTCCATATCAAATTGATTATCAAATTCCAGAGCGTTGCAAAGGAATGGAATTGAAGCAGGTTTACACTGGATCTTTGCTCACATTGAGACACTCGGGAGCACCTTGCCCTACGGGT
>DAIRER010000054.1:0-8427 GCA_036795495.1 Pseudobdellovibrionaceae bacterium
CTTGTATTTTGACAGTTGAGTTTGTAATAAATGTTCGATTAGAGATACACCTTGAAAAAAAGTCAAAATAGAGTAGATTGCCGACTCTCACTCTCTGGAGGGTCCTGTTGGGATTTATTCGATTTAAATCAGTTGGCTTGGTTCTTTTGTCACTGCTTGCTTTGTTAGATTCACCTATTGCTTTTGCTGGCCAAGATGAATTTCCCTCAAAAAACTCTGATAGGCCCCCCACTTGCAAAAGTATCATCGATACTAAATCTCAAAAGCAAAATCAGAGACGTAAAGTTTCGGCGGCTCCAGGCCAAGAACGTAGAGACCCAACACACCTCTTCACTCCAGGAATTGTTGGGTCGGGAAAACTTCTTGATCGCAACACTCCCCCTCATATGCGCCTTGTCCGCATCACAGATCGCCTAGGTGAGTACGTTTTGTATTACCGGCTGACAGAAATGGTGAACAGTGGGGGTGTAAAATCCTACGTTTGGATCCCTCGGCGACTCCCTATTTGCCCTCTGACGGGCGCTATTGACGCTAATTATCTTATAGGTCGTCAATTTTTACTTGATGAAATAAATGCCAAAGGTGGATCGGCGGACGCTCTAGGAACCGACCTCAGCAATGTGGGATTTATAAATAAGAATTTTCCTGATAAAATGATCACAGGTGATAAGTATTTTTATGACTTTGGAATGGCTGTCAAAAATGCAACAGACAACAAAAATTCCAGTTTTTACAGACTTGATGGTGATTTTTTTCTAAATATCATTGATCAGAATTCTCCTTACACCGTCATGGACGTACAACGGGCTTTACGAGTGGAGGTTGAACGGAATAGCGAGACCTCAAAAATTGCCACTCATTTTCGCAAGTTGAGAGCCATTGAACTTCGAAAAAAACTTCTCCAACGGAGCGAAGAAAGGACAACCGAAGCAAATCCGAAAAAAGCTTCAGAAGTCCTTATTGAAAATGAAAAACAACATTTTCTAAACGATATCGGTTCTGGAAGTCCCTTTTTAAGTTTTGGAGCCATTCAAATCGGTCCAGAAGAAACAACTCAAAGCGTGCTTCGCCGGGTGGATCGACTGGTTCACAATAATAAAGTTGAAACAAAGCAAAAGCTAAACATAGACACCACTAAATATGGCTCCACCGGTGCACCCTATGATCCTCTAAAAAAACCAAACTTCGAACCGCTTCCATTGAAAAATCCAGAGCCACCACCAGGAAATTATGAAAAACAACTCAGATTAGAAACACCTTCCGAAATTGATTTTTCACATCTTCCTGTACTCACTCCCACTCGTGTTCGTGAGATGATTCGAATGGGTGAAATCAGTATAGCTGAATACAAATTTCCCCTGAGTTCAGAGAAACCCTTTCTGGTTATGGAGCACTACAGTAAAAATGAACAGGGTCAAAACATGATTGATGCGCTCAGAGAAGTTCCAATCAACAGAGTCACAGGTTTAATTCAAGGAAACCACCCTGAAAATTTACCTATTCTTGAATTCTTTGTAAACCTCAGTAGTCAAGAGCAGCCCAAAGGCTTTATTTGGATTAACGCTCTTCATTTAGCCCCGACAAACCACCACAACGAAGGAAGTTTAGCCGGTGACAAATATCTTTTAGGCACAACTAAGGCTCTTCAACCTCAACTTCGAGACACAGATGGCCTATTTAAACTTACAGGATCAGAATTTTTAGTCACAATCAATCATGTTCCAACACAAAGAGACCTTGACCTTATCACAAAGAGACTGATGACGGCATTGCATGACCCCTCCTCGCCTGCAAATGAAGTCTTTGCTACTCAGCATAGATTTGAGGCTACTCAGCTCGACCTCTTACAAGAACAGCTGGAGAATCTAGAGATCGAAATCGTTTCACTTGGCGAAAAGCTTACTGAATTACTTTTTCGAACGGCACGTCCTCAAGAAATTCAACAAATAAAGAATAAATTGCGGACAGCATATCATCAGCGGCACGATATGCTTGAGTCTGAAAAAGCTAAGATTAAGCGGCTTCAAGACCCCTCTCACTGGCACGCTCAGTATCAAGTGGAGTCCCTCTGGCTCACGGGCGGCAATATTAACTTTAAAGAAGCACTTAAAGCGACCCGCGGGAAACACTATCAGGATTGATTGATAGCAAGACCAGAACAGGCACAAGTAAAACCATTTCATAGCTTTCATAGGAAGAGTAAAATACAAATTCAACGAGATACCTAATCAATAAAGCCAAACATATTATTGTAAAAATTCTCTTATGTTTTAAAAAGCCTCTAAATCCTTTTATTAAAACAATAAATAATAGAGACCAAAAAAAAGTAAAAAAGAAAATACCCATTTGCACAAGAGAAGCTAAATAACTTGAATGCTGATCTTTAAAAGAAAACTGACTCATAATATATTTGTTTTGATACTCTAAACCCTGATGATCCAAAAATTTCTTAAGAGTAGACTCCGTATTATGAAATCCAATGCCCCAAAGAGGCTCCTCTTTAAACATATCAAAGGCGACCTTCCACATATGTAATCGACCGGCATTAGATAAATCGCGCGAGGTCATTTTTCCTTCTTCTATTTTCACAGAACCAATACTCATAATTCTATCTTTAAATTGAGGATTCATTAATAAAACAACAGCCAATATGGGAATAAAAATCAGTGCATACAACTTGGCTTTATGGTTCAATAAAAGAATAACAACTAATCCAAAAACTGTGGCAACCCACGGAGCCCTTGACTGCGATAAAATTAAAGAAAAACAAGTTAAAAATAAAACTAAAATAGAAATTATTTTTCTCCATTTATTCATCACTGTAAAATGATCTGTTAGAAAAAATCCAAAAAGTACAAGAATTGCTGAAGATGTAAAGGTCCCCCAACGACTTAGATCCCAGAAACTGGCAATGCGATGTTCGTTATTGAAAACAAAATTAAATTCAGAACCAAATCTATAAATAGAAAATCCAATAGCTATTACCAAGCCTAGAAAAGACCCCACAAAAAAAGATTTTCTGCATTTGGGATATTGCAAAGCAAATACCGTTGGCAAAACAAACAAAACCCAAGAAAAGTTTTTTAAAAACTGAATAGAACTTTCGACACCACCAACTGAAAAAATATTTAAGAATGCACCCAAAGGATAAACGAATAACAAAAGAATAATTAATTTTTCTTTTTTAAGAAAGTGAAGCGTTTTTGAGTCAACTATTGAAATTATAAAAAGAAACAGGCCAAAAATGGTTATACCACTTTTTGAGGTAAAAAGAGAAACACCCAGAAGCAAATAAAGAAACTCTATGATGCGAAATTTATAATTTTTAATGTTCATTTTTTTATATTTTCTGATTACAACCTACTTTTAATTGAGACTTATTGGCAAGCTCTATTTAAACACATAAATGTTCATAATTTTAGGTTGATTTCAAACTTAATTACTGCCATTTAAAGTCATGTTCAATGGAAGAATACCTTTTATTAAGATCGAACGATGGCATTTATTTGTTTTTATATTTTCATTGCTAATACTTACTCATCAAATTTTATGGAATCCGCTGCACGGCGATGGTGCCTTTTATGCCTTAATATTAAGAGATATGAACTTCGACTTAACGTCCCCGCTCTTCAGAGCCAGTGGACATCCCTATTTTGATCATCCTTATTTCTTTTTTTATTTTGGATATCCCTTTATAAAAATATTTGGATATTCAGACTGGGCCATAAAACTTCCCAATATATTTGTAGGCTTTTTTACACTGATACTCATCCTTTTAATTTCAAAAAAAACGAATCAGAATCATGTCTCTGGTTTTTTTGCTCTTATTGTTTTAATGCTCTCTCCAGGTTATGAACATCAATTGCGTATGCCGTCCTTAGATCCACTAGCACATTTTTTAGCCATTTCATCTTTGTATCTTCTACTTCGCTCCAACTTAGAACGAGGAAGGGATTTTTTAATTGCAGGACTCATTTTAGGATTTTCATTTTTAACCAAAGGACTTGAAATACTCCCTCATTTGGGAGCCATGCTTTTAATCATTTTATTTGTAAATAATGTAAGCCTCTATCAAAAAATTAGATTGGATAGATTTTTTTTGATTTTAAAATTTCTATTTGGATTATTCATTATTGTTTTAATTTGGTATATTATCGACACCGCCTATCAAATTGGCTGGTTCCAGGGCTATTATCAATATCAGTTTTCAAATCGTTTTTTTAAAAATCAAAATTTCGAAACAAGTCTATTCAGTTTAATTTTTCTAAAAAAATTGATTGTCATCACTCAACCTTGGTTATTGATTGCCCTCTATTTTAATATTCGGTTTTATATAAAAAATAAGTTTTTACCACTTCTTTGGAAATATTTGTGGATCTATTTGGTCCTTTTAACCATTGCTTTCAGCCTTATCAAAAAGGATTCAATTCAACATTTTACCGGCTTATTTATTTTGATAGCCATTGTGGTTGGGCAAGGCCTCTACTATGAATGGAGCTCTTTTTCAGAAAAGAAGCAGATTATTTTAAAAAAGTTGGGTCAATATTTTTTATTTTTTTTAGTAGTTTCCGCATTAGGATTATCTACCTATTTTTGGATAAAACCCTACGATAAAAAAGATCTCTGGTCCGCTGTTAAGAATCAAAAAGCACCGTTGGATTTGAAATCTACAAAGATACTATTACTGAATCCAGAAAGTCCCTGGCAAGAGCAAATGTATTGGACGGGAAGATGGTACTGGAGCAATCCAATTATCTGGGTCGGTATTGATCAAAGACCCTCAGTTCAAATCGGTCAAACTATCATATTAGCCACAGCAAATGCTGAAGGAACGTCGATAGAATTAAAAGAAATCACTGTTGAAAATGAACTGTTTAACCAAATCAATAAAAAATGAAATTCCTATAACAGTTTCAAAGTTGACCAAGACAATGACCCTACCCAAGAAGGTTTACGCAGTAAATGGAATTGGTATTATTTTCTATTAATCAAACCATTAATAGACCAAACAAAAAGAAATAAAATTAAGGACGGAAACAAAAGTAAGTGAGGGTATTCAGAAAGCGAACGCCAGCCATCATTTATTAAAATTCCTAAACTGATTTGAGGTGGATTTATACCAAATCCCAAAAAACTCATCACTCCTTCGTAAAGAATACAACTTGGTAATAAGGTCAACCACAATAGAAAACATCTTTTTTTGATGTTGGGATAAATGTGTTTATGAAAGATGCGAAATCGTCCAGCCCCAATAGAAAAAGCAGAATTCACGTAGTTTTTACTCCACTCCTCTTGAATAAATCCCTGAATCCATCGAGCCGCAGTGGCCCAGTGAGTGAAGCTGATTCCTGCCCACAAAGAAAAATAGGAAATCCAAGATCTATCCACAGGAATTATAGTTTTATATTTTTCAAATAAAATAAATACATTAACACTAATAAGGACCATAAAAATAAATTGAGGGATTGAAAGAAATAGATCTAACCCCCGTAAAGCCACTCGCCTTAAGGAAGGTCTCAGCTCCGTCACCAGTACCGCAAAAATGGAACCCATAATAAGACTTGTAAAACTTGATAAAACCCCTAAGGATAAAGTGACACCCGCCCCATAAAAGACTCTAGGCAACAGTTCGCGACCTAATGAATCCGTCCCCATCCAATGATCCCAACTGATGGGCAAAAGTATATTTTCAAAATCCATTTCTGCGACTAAGACATTTGGAAAAAAAATGGTGTAAATTGATCCTAGTGTTAAAAAGAATAAAATAAAATAGGATATTTGACGACGTGTATTTTTATAACAAAAATCCTTCATCTTTATGTCCGTTCCTTTGAAAAAAACCGAGGATCAATAAATTCTTGAAGGGATTCTAATATGAGATTAAGAAATATAAAACTAGAGCCTAAAAAATAAACCAAAGCAGCCACCACTGGATAATCTCTTTCTGAAATGGCATTGACAAACAATTGTCCTAAACCTGAAATAGAAAAAATATTTTCCACAAGAAAGGAACCAGAAAACAATGAAAGCATCACCATTCCCACACCACGCACCCAAAGAGTGAGTGTCCCCTTGAGCTGATGTGAAAATAGAATTTGTAGTGGAGTTAAACCCTTAGACTGAGCCACCATAATATAAGGCTGCTCGGACTCCCAAATCAACTTTTCTTTAAGCAAAGTTCCAAAACGCGCCAGGGGGCGAACGACCAGAACTCCTATCGGCAAAATATAACTTTGAAATGAATTCAGAAAAGCTAATGGCAGTAAATTAAACCGAATAGAAAAAATATATATTAATAGAGGGGCTAAAAATAAAACGGGAAGGGATAGAAATAAAATGAATATTTCATCAACCCACTTTTCAATCCATGAATTTCTATATATGGCCCCAAAGAATGAAAAAACAAAGGCTAATATAAAAACCAAAATCAATGCAGGTAGGGCTAACTTCAAAGTAGAACCCAAAGCTTCAGTTATTAGATTTAAAACATGATGATCGGGATAGGAAATAGAAAAACCAAAATTTCCGATCAACATATCCAATATGAACTGAAAAGAACTTCTAGAAAAAAAATCCTTTGCGATTTGGTTTTGAACAGAACTAGGCCATTCTAAATCCCCACCAGGCAGAGCCTTTAATAGAAAATTCAAAAATAGTAATAAAATAATTACGGTGGTCCCACCTATTATGAAAACTCGACCGAGTCTTTTAAACATTCGTCGTTCACTCCTTTTCGTTGATCTTTTATTACATATTCTATATTTTTAATTGTCACACAAGAAAACAATACTTATAATTTAAAGATATTTAATGAATAAACTGAATCTACCCATTGATGATTACCTCGTTCAAATCCAAGATCACCTGATTCATTCTAAAAACCTTGTGCTCACGGCAGAACCTGGAGCTGGAAAAACAACTCGAGTGCCTCCCTCTTTACTTCAAACGGTAAAAGGTCAAATTTGGATGCTTGAACCTCGAAGGATTGCGGCCCTTGCTGCAGCTCAACGCATAGCTGAAGAAAACCATTGGACCCTTGGGCAAGAGGTGGGCTATTTGGTACGACTTGAAAATAAAACATCAGCTCAAACTCGAATCAAAATCATCACAGAAGCCATTCTAAATAAAAAAATATCTGTCGACCCTTCATTAAAAGGCATTGATGTGGTCATTTTAGATGAGTTTCATGAGCGCTCCGTGCATGCCGATTTAGCTCTAGGATTATTAAAAGAAACGCAGCTGCTGCATCGTCCAGATTTAATAATTATCGTAATGTCGGCCACACTCGACACACAAAAGGTCTCAGACTTTTTAGATCAAGCCCCCATTCTAAAGGTTCCTGGGCGGCTTTTTCCAATTTCAAAGAATTATATTAAAGAATCTCAACTTCTTTTGCAAAACCGTTCTCAACTTGAAGAGTTGTCCTTAAGGATTCGAAAAACCTTTGAACAAAGTCAAACCCAAAATACAGCTCTTGTTTTTTTACCAGGGGTTCCTGAAATACAATTTATCTATGATTCATTACAGAATTGGTCAAAAGCACAACTTATTGAAATCCAAGTAATACATGGAGGTCTCGATCTTGAAGAACAGAAAAAAGTTTTAAATTATAATCAAGGGAAACGTCTTGTTTTAAGTACTAATATTGCAGAAACCTCGTTAACCCTCCAAGGCGTGGATGTTGTGATTGATTCGGGCCTGGCAAAGGTGGCGACCTATGATTTAAAAACTGGTTTTTCTCGTCTTGAAATCAGTCGAATTTCCAAAGCCGCAGCCCAACAGCGCGAAGGCCGTGCCGGACGACTTTCTGCTGGAAAATGTTTTAAATTATGGAACAAACTCGATGAAACTTCCATGCCTGCTTTTGACAAACCCGAAATCCTAAGATCGGATTTGGCTGAAACACTTCTTTTGCTTTCTTCACTGGGACAGCGGGATTTTAGTACATTCAGTTGGTTTGAAAAACCATCAGATCACCAACTGCGACAATCTTGGAATTTTTTGAATCAATTGAAGGCCATTGATTCTGAATCAAAAATAACACCCCTTGGACTCGCCCTTATGCAAATTCCACTCTCATTACGTTCCGCCCGACTCCTATTGGCGGGACTACAATTAAACTGTTCAGAAAAGGCCTGTGAGGCAGCGATGCTCTTACAAGAAAAGGATTTTTTAAAAGACAGCTCTTCTTATGTTTCTTTAGATTGTGAAAGTGACCTTTACTTGAGCTGGTGGATCTTAAAAAACGAGCCTGAAAAGATACCTTCATATCAAAGATCCAATATAAATAGAACCCTCCATCAATTAAAACAAATTTTGAACACACAGTCCTTTCAAATTGAAAAAATAAATAGAGAAATTCCTCCAGAACTAGAAATATCATTTATGATTTTTTTAACCTACTCAGATCGTCTGTGCAAAAGACGC
>DAIRER010000519.1:0-1643 GCA_036795495.1 Pseudobdellovibrionaceae bacterium
TGCAAAAAGGGTGTTCGCTGTTGCCACACATCCCGTTTTGTCAGGTCCCGCGATCTCTCGACTTGCAGAATGTCCTATCGAAAAGGTATGGGTTACGGACACAATTCCATTGACGGAAAGTGCATGCAATAGCGGAAAACTTGAAGTGGTTTCCATGGCTCCAGTTTTAGCTGAGGCGATGAAACGAATCCACGGCAACGACTCTGTGAGTTCGTTGTTTGATTGATAGGAATAGAAATTTTAAAAAAGATATAGAGGAAGGTATTTATGAAACAAAGAATTGAACTCCAAGTGGAATCCAGAAATTCTGGCAAACATTTTAGCCGTGCATTAAGAAATGAAAAAAAAGTTCCCGCCATTGTTTATGGCTCAACCAAAGAGCCGATCAACGTTTCATTACGTGTGAATGATGTTTTAAAATACAACACAAGAGCTTATGAGAATGCTCTTTTTAATCTTAAAAGTACAGACACTCCAGCCAATGATAAAGTGGCTCTAATTAAATCTGTAGATGTTCATCCTGCGACACGAAGACCACTCCATGTGGATCTTTTTGTTATCGACATGAACAAACCTGTTCGCGTCAGTGTAGAGATCCAATTTGATGGAAAACCTATTGGACTAGCTGAAGGTGGATTGTTGAATATCGTAAATCGTCAAATTGAAATTGAATGTAAGCCTGCTGAAATTCCAGAGAAAATCGTAGCCGATGTTTCTCACTTGGGTCTTGGTGATGTTTTACATACCTCTGATTTAAAAATCCCAAATGGTATTAAAGTAATTTCTGCAACAGAGTTAACTCTTGCTGTTGTGAATTTAGCTGAAGAAGAAGCTGTAGCTGCTCCAACAGCCGTGGCAGCTGATGCTGCAGCCCCAGCCGCTGGCGCAAAAGCGGCAGCAGCTCCGGCTAAAGGTGCGGCGGCTCCGGCGGCGGGTAAAGCTCCAGCGGCTGCTGGTAAGGCCCCTGCTGCAAAAGCCCCTGAAAAGAAAAAATAGTATAAATCATTTCCTTCTAAGGGCCTTTAACAGGTCCTTAGTTCTTTAAGGACCTTGCACATGTGGTTAGTGGTTGGACTTGGGAATCCAGGTTCTGAATATTCTAAAACACGTCATAACATTGGCTTTAAAGTTGTCGATGAATTTGCGCATCGTCTTAAAATTTCAAATTGGTCAAATAAATTTAAAGGTGAATTTTCTAAAATAACTTTTGAAACTCACGAAGTTATTATTTTGAAACCACAGACCTATATGAATTTATCTGGTGAAAGTGTACAACCCTTTTTGCAATATTTTAAAATTCCCTTAAGTCATTTGATTGTTGTTCATGATGAGCTGGATATTGATTTTGGAAAAATTAAAATTCAAAGAAATCGAGGGCCGGGGGGGCACAATGGCCTTCGCAGCATTCAGCAGCTTTTAGCCACGCAAGATTTTTTAAGAGTTAAAATGGGAGTGGGTAAACCGGCTAAAATCGAAGGTCAACCCAGTATGAACATTGCTGATTATGTGCTTTCACCATTTTCAAAAGAGGAACAACTGAAGCTGGATGAGTTTACTAACTCAGGAGTGGATGCCCTGGAAACGATTCTTAGGAAAGGCGCCGATAAGGCGGCAAATATTTTTAATGCAAAATAATTTATTGA
>DAIRER010000520.1:0-1639 GCA_036795495.1 Pseudobdellovibrionaceae bacterium
GTCCGCTGACTCTTAGGATTTGCCCTCGGCGGCGACTTTCAGAAAGGGATTCGTTGATGATTTCAAAAAAATCATCAAAGCTGATATGGCTTGAGCAAGAGCTTAAGAAAAGATGACCTTGGGGCTTCACTTTTTTTGCGGCCAAAGCAAAGATTTCAATATATTTCGCTTGGGCTCGGGCCTTTTGATCTTCAGAGTGGCTCATCGAGGGAGGATCTACAATCACGCAGTCCCAAAGTTCGCGGTCTGTTTTTAAAAAATCAAAAATATCGACACATAGACCCCGATGAGTTTCTGGAGGAAGGTTATTCAGCGCCCAGTTGGCATTGGCAAGAATGATGGCTCCTGCCGAGATATCACAACTGGCCACTTGAGTGGCGCCACCCAACCCGGCATAAACAGAGAATCCACCGGAGTAGCTGAAAAGGTTAAGGACGGATTTTCCATGACTGCAATCTTGGACATATTTACGATTCTCTCGCTGATCCAAAAAGAATCCCGTTTTTTGCCCATTTTCTAGATCCACATGAAAACGCACTTGATTTTCTTGGATTTGAATTTCGGGGTTGACGGGTTTTCCACCCAATTGTTGTAGAATTTTTTCTTCAGTGGGTTTTCTCACTTTTTCTACAACGGATAACAAGGGGGTATTTTTTAAAATCCATTCAGAAATTTTATTTTTGTCCCAGAACTCCCGCGGACCTTTGCCATCAAATTGTAAGACGGCGATAGAGCCATAAACATCGCAGATCATTCCTGGAAGTCGGTCCCCTTCGCCATTGAATAAACGAAAGCTATCGGTATCATTTTTGATAAAAGCCTTTCGTAAGTTAAAGGTCTGTTCAAATTTTTTCTCAAAAAAAAGCCAATTGGGTGGTTTGGCATCCAAGCTCATTATCCTTAAGGCCAGAGGACTGTGTGGATCATACATAGCCCAACCCAGAGCTTCGTTTTTAGAATCTAGGACTTGGCAGAGTTGTGCCTGCTCAACTGTAGGGTTTTTTTCTAGGGCGTCTCGGTACACCCAAGGGTGCCCACGCATCAGGGTTCGTCTTAAATTTCTTTTGATTTGGATTTTTAACATATTTAAAACCTACTGCCATTAACATAATATCTTCAATTAGTCATTGAGGAACAGATATAACTAGTTCTTTATAGGTTATAAGGAATTAAAAACAAAGTAGTAAATATCTAATACGTTGCATTTTTAAAAAATTATCAATAGTTTATTTATCCCATGGAACCTTTAAAAAACTTATTAGGAATCAAAGCGGCAGCGCAAATTGCACAAGCCCTCAAACGAGGGTTTCCCGATGTATCGATCCAAATCTTTTTACAAGATTTAGAGCAAGAATTAGAAAATTTAGAACTTAAAGAACGTATGTTGTTTTTGAAAAGTCGAATCGCTCTTCAAATAGACCCCCATCCAAAATCATTTAATGCATTAACAAAATCTTTAAAACAATCATCAGAAGATAATTTAGGCTTATCAGGTTTTTTAGTTTGGCCCCTTACACAGTTTGTTGCAGAGTTTGGTCTTGATGATTTTCCAAGGTCTCTTAAGGCCCTTAAAGAAATGACTCAAGTTTTCACAGCAGAATTTGCAGTGCGACCGTTTTTCATTAAAGATCAAAGTTAT
>DAIRER010000055.1:0-8327 GCA_036795495.1 Pseudobdellovibrionaceae bacterium
GGATCTTGAAATATCATTTGAATTTTTTGGCGTAAGGGCAGTAGTTCTTTTGCAGAAAGTGAAAATAAATCCTGTTGATTGAAAAAAACATGACCTCCATCGGGGGCATGAAGTCGTAACAAAGTTTTTCCGAGTGTGGATTTTCCACAGCCGGACTCTCCGACCACGCCCAGGGTTTCTCCTTTTTGCACTTGAAAACTGACTTCATTCAAAGCTTTCACTTCACCTGTTTTTTGAGAAAAAAGACCTCCATGAACTGGAAAGTATTTTTTTACATTTTGAACATCCAAAAGAATTTTATTTTCAGACGGCTTCATAAATCAAAGTCCTCCATTTAAGGGAAAATGACAGGCGACTTTTCCATTTTTAAGCAATGGTTCTTGATCGTAACAAAGTTTTTGTCGAAAGACGCAACGGTCTGCAAAGCGGCACCCCTTTTGAGGTTGGGTCAAATCGGGGACCATGCCTTCGATGGTGGGTAGTTTTTGAGTTTTAGAAAAACCGGGTTTAGGAATCGAGTCCAATAACCCCCGCGTGTAGGGGTGCTGGGGCTTTTCAAAAATATCAAAGACGGTTCCTTTTTCGACAATTTTTCCGGCATACATCACAATCACATCGTCGCACATTTCTGCAACAACCCCTAAATCGTGAGTGATAAATAAAGTCGACATATCATTTTTGGACTTTAAATCATTCATCAAATCTAAAATCTGGGCTTGAATCGTCACATCAAGGGCCGTGGTGGGTTCGTCCGCGATGAGAAGTTTGGGGGAGCAAGAAAGGGCCATGGCAATCATCACTCGCTGCCTCATGCCCCCAGACAGTTGATGTGGATAGTCCTTGATGCGCTTTTCCGGAGAGGAAATGCCTACAAGTTTTAACATCTCTACGCATTTGTTAAAAATTTCTTTTTTAGAGAAATCAAAATGAATTTTATAAATTTCCGCCATTTGTTTTTCAATGGTATGAACTGGGTTCAGGGCCGTCATGGGTTCTTGAAAAATCATGGCAATTTCACGACCCCGTATTTTTCTCATTTCGCCAATAGGAAGTGTTAAAAGGTCTTGGCCTTTATAAAGAATTTCGCCGCTTGAAATATGTCCTGGAGGATTGGGAATCAGTCGTAAAATAGAATAAGCCGTTACAGATTTTCCACATCCGGACTCTCCGACGAGCCCTGTGGTGCGTCCTTCTTTGATTTCAAAAGAACTGCCATCCACGGCGCGCATCTTGGATTTTTCGATTTGAAAATCAACGACTAAATTTTTAACCTCAATAATATTTCCAGACACGCCAGGAACTCCCTAGTTAAAATTTTTATAGCTTATTTATTTAAGCTACTTTTTATTGGGGCCAACTTCAATCACATCGTTTACATTGGGGATTGTGGTCTTTGCAGATTGAGCCACTTTGAGTTTTTTATCTGCTTCGGCATCAAACCACCAGGTGTAATTTCCGTTGAACATGTAACTGTACATGGGTTCATAGTTGGGTATATGTCCTAAGTTGTTCCAGTAAAGGATGCGAATAAAATTAGATCCCCAGAGTGGAATATAAAATCCTTCGTCTCGGATAAGTTCTTCAATACGATTCATCGCGGCTTTTCTTTTTTTAATATCTAAATCTTCTTTATAGATTTTAATTTGTTGATCCATTTCGGGATTTGAATAACTGGCAAAATTATTATTGCTCATGGTCTTAGCATGATCCGAGTGAAAATACTGTTCAGGTTCAGGAAACAATCCAGCAGTCATTGAAATGATTTTCATTTCAAAGTTTTTCTCTAAGCCATCTTTAAAAGCTTTTGCAGAGTCAACCAGTTTCAGTTTCATTTCTACTCCAGCGGCTTTAAAATCCTCAGCAATCACAGAAAGGTGACGGCTGAAGGTCTCTTCACCATAGGTGATGAAAAAAGAAGCCCTTTCGCCTTGAGCATTGATCAAAATCCCATCCGAACCTCGAGTTTTAAATCCAGCTTTGGTTAATAACTCCGCAGCTTTTTTGGGGTTATAGTCAGGGTATTTAAAACTGTTTGGACTGTCATACTCTGTTCCCGCAAACCAAGACTGTCGGCGTTCGTAGGCACCAAACATTAAATTGTCATTGAGTTTGTTAAAATCAAATAAATAGGCCAGTGATTTTCTAAAGTCCTTGTTTTTAAAAACAGAAGACTTTAAATTCATCAAAAGTCCATAGGGGCCATCGGGGCCTTTAACCATCACTTTCTTTTTTACAATCCAGCCTTTTTTAATGTCGTCAAAATCGGTATTGTTTTTCCAATCCGAAGCCTTTGCAATTGTAAATTGAGACAGCTCTCCTTTTTTAAAATGTTCAAAGGCCACATTATTGTCGCGAATGATCTTAAAGTTCAGACGGTCGAAATTATATAAATTTTTAAGATATTTTTTTTCATCACCCCACCAGTTTTTAACACGTTCAAAGGTCACATATCGTCCCTCTTTAAAGTCAGTAATTTTGTAAGCCCCGACGCAAACGGGGGAACTCCAATTGTATTTTCTAATCCAATTTTCATCCAGGACGGTGGCATGTTTTGCAATAGGTGTAATTTGATATTTATCCAGTGCCTGCCAACTGGGATAAGCCCCCACTATTTTTATAGTGAGATCATCTATTTTTTCAACACTGATAAAATCTTCTCTATAAACTTTATTTTGAACAGGGTCTTTAATGTGTTCACTTCTCATCATTTCAAAAGCAAAAACATAATCATCTGCACGAACGGGGTGACCATCATTATATCGAACATCAGGATCTAATTTGAAATAAAGAGTCTTTTGATCCTTCATAACCGCCCAATGCGTGGCTAAAGAAGGTATATATTCTAAAGTTTCAGGGTGTCGAATGACGAGGCTGAAGCTTCCAACAAGACTTGAAAAACAGTGGGGCTGATTGTAGTTGGCGAACATGTCATTGGAGTTTGGCCCATAGAGGCGAAAAGTTAAAGGATAGGAGCTCATGTAAGACTGATACACACCGCCCCGTTGGGCCTTAGGCGAGCTAAAGGGTTTGGCTGTATCATTGGTGACCCACTTGATTTTAGAAAGATCTTCAGCCGCACCCACTGAGGGTAAATCCAGAATCATAGCTGCCACTAGGGTCGTAAAAAGAACAAGAACTTTTATCAGTGATTCCGTCCGAATTTGCAGAGCCATTTTAATTAATTTTTTCATAAAACTTCCACCTTTTATTATCTTCTTCATGTTTTTCTCTTTTTTATTGATACTTTGAAAAATGTTTTGGGTCCAGAGCCTCGCGAATACCTTCACCGATAAAAGTGACTAAGAGCAAGGTGATGGTAATGGCTAAAAATGAAAACAAAGTAATCCACCAGGCATTGTGCAAATACTGTAATCCCTGCTGCATGAGGCCTCCCCAACTGGGAGTGGGGGGGGGAAGTCCATAACCTAAAAAATCAAGAGAAGTCAGAGATGTGATGCCCCTTACGATGGCAAAAGGAAAAGAGGAAATCACGGGGACCATGGAGTTTGGAAGAAGGTGTTTAAAAATAATGCGTGAGGAGCTTGCTCCACAAGATTGAGCCGCCAAACAATAATCTTTTTCTTTTTCGCGCATCACTTCGGTACGGATATAATAGGAGATTGAAATCCACGAGAAAAAAAGTAGTAGACATAGCAATATCCAAAAATTAGGAGTGATCAATGAGGCCACATAAATACATAAATACAAAAAAGGAACCGTAGACCAGATTTCAATAATTCGCTGAAAACTTAAATCCACCCATCCACCAAAATAACCAGATAAGGCGCCGATCCAAATTCCAATGATGAACCCTACGATGGTAAGAATTAAAGAAAAGAAAATCGCAATACGAAACCCATAAAAAAGCCGTACTAAAATATCTCGTCCTTGGTCGTCGGTGCCAAGCCAGTGGCGCGAGCTGGGGGCATGTGGTGGAGGTGTCTCTGTGAAATCACTTTCAAAAGGACCGTAGGGAACTAGGGGCATCAGAACAAAACCTTCGCCATTTTCAGAAAGTTTTGTTTTCAGCTCACGGTACTTGGGCTCTTGAGTTCCCTCTTCTCCAAAGGTTTGAGCCTCGAGATACTGATAGGTTGGAAAATGCCATTGGCCTTTATAATTTACAAAAATAGCCCTATGGTTCATAAGAAGTTCTGCGAACAGGGATAAAAAAATGGCCCCCATCAAAATCACTAAAGACCAAAAACTGCGGCGTAAAGATTTAAAACGATTCCAGCGTTTGAAAAAAAGAGGATTCATTTTAAACTCCGCTTCATCGAAACCTCACACGGGGGTCCACAGCGGCCACACAGAGATCCGATAATAAATTACCAACCAGGGTCAGCAAACTGGATATGACCAAGATTCCAAGAACCACGGGATAATCTCTTTCAACAATAGACGTGTAACCCAAAAGACCCATGCCATCGATATTAAAAATTTTCTCAATCAAAAATGAACCCGCCAATAAAACAGATAAATTATTTCCAAAAGATGTGGCCAACGGAATGAGGGAGTTTCTAAGAGCATGCCGAAAAATAGACCATCGGTAGCTGACCCCTTTAGCCAAGGCTGTTTTAACATAATCCGAAGCCATTTGTTCCATGACCGAATTTTTCATTAGAATCGTCATCGAAGCAAAGGACCCCACCATATAGGCCACCAAAGGTAAAAAGGCATGCTTAAAAATATCAAGGGCTTTGGCACCAAAGGTGGGCAAATATTCAAAGTCATCCGAAACAAATCCCCCTAAAGGAAAAATGCTCCATTTGCTGGCTAAAAATACGATCAACACCATGGCCAGGGCAAAGGCCGGAATCGCATAACCCACAAAAATAATTATAGAGGTGACATTGTCGATCCAGGTTTTGTGACGGATAGCTTTGATCACACCCAAAGGGACCGAGATCAGGTAAACCAGAAAGGTTGAGACTAAACCATAAAAAATAGATACCGGAAGTTTGCTAGAGATGATTTGACTGACGGGGGTGAAATAGCGAAAACTTTCGCCGAGGTCGAATTGAAAAACTCTTGTAAGCCATTTTGCATATTGAACATACCAGGGCTTATCAAAACCATAGAGCTCCATCATGCCTTTGAGATCTGCTTCAGAAAGTTGAGAGTCCGAACGTTTGGAAAAACCACCTCGGGCTCCAGCTTCTCCAGAAGCTGAACCCGCTTGCGCGCGCGCACGCAATTGATCAATGGGGCCGCCCGGAACAAATTGAGTCATAATGAATGTGACAAAGGTAATTCCAATAAAAGTCGGGATCATTAATAAAATACGTCTTAAGATGTACATCTTCATCGCGAAGGTGATTCTCTCTAGGAGACGTAAATAATGTCAAGACTTTGATTTAACACTTGCCGACGGCGAAGAAGCTAGTTGATGAATTTTAAAAATAATTCTTTAAATTCACCATATTTTTTTCTGGCATACATGAGTTTCAATCTTTGTAGTGGTCCTTTGTTCCCCCAGGCAAGGCATTTACGCACTTGCTTTCCTGTCAATAGATCAATTTGTAAATAGCGCGGGGCACTCATGGGTTTTCTTTTTCCAGTTATATAACAAAGGGCCTCAACGGCAATAAGTGCAGAACCTAAATTGACTGAAGCTGAAAAAGAAGGCCCCGTTTGCATTTCCACAAGTTGTTCTTTTTTAAAGTCCATGTATTTTAAATGAAGAGCATCGGGAGCCATGCCCACAGTGAAGCGCAGTAATTTTTCAAAGGGGTCCATGTTTTTTTCAATATTAAAATATTCTTCAAAAGACATCGATTGTCCGTCAAAGGAAAGTAGGGTTGCAGAAAGGCCCAGGGGAGCTGAGAACATAATTGGCTTTTTTGCATTATGAGCTGTTTTATGTAAAAGCTCACGGGCGCTAAAAGTAAAATACTCGATGGCATCCACGATACAATCACAACCCTTTACAAAATCTTCGACATTGTGGGGTTGAATGCCTTCATTAAAAGTTTTAATTTCTAAATCGGGATTGATTTCTAGAATTTGCTCTTTCATGACTTCTACTTTGGTGCGACCAAAGGTTTTGTGATTAGCTCCAGCTTGGCGATTTAAATTGGCAATATCAAAACGATCAAAATCAGCTAAATAGAATTTTCCAATTCCAGCACGAGCTAAACAAAGGAGAGTCGCTCCGCCGATGCCTCCCAATCCTGCAATTCCAATGCAAGAGTTTTTAAGTTTGAGTTGTTCTTCCATGGAAAGAACACCGATATTTCTACCAAAACTTTTTAAATAGGAATCATCACTCATATTTTGAAATCCATTTCTAATTTAGAGGTTTAGAATAGTTTTTATGACCGTGGAAAATATGTCAAGAAAGACTATTCCTACAAGGGCATGGCTGCGTAGGTATCAGTTTGTCCATATTACGCGCTGCCCAAGTGTTTGAAAAGGGGGCACTCATTGACAAATCAAAGATCATAATCATAATCGTTCGGTTTGTTAATAATCAAATTGTAATGGATGAAAAGGTGGTTAGATGTCTCAGCGGGACTATTATGAAATTTTAGGTGTTGAAAAGACCGCAGATCAAGAGGGGATAAAAAAAGCATATCGTAAATTGGCGATGCAGTTTCACCCCGATAAAAATCCAAACAATCCAGAAGCTGAAGAAAAATTTAAAGAGGCCGCTGCGGCCTATGAAGTTTTAAGCGATGCCCAAAAACGAGCTAAGTATGATCGATTTGGTCATAGTGCCTTTTCTCAAGGAGCGGGCGGAGGTACGGGCTTTCATGATGTGGAAGATATTTTCTCTCATTTCGGAGATATTTTCGGAGATTTTTTTGGAGGAGCTGGTGGCTCTCGTGGAGGTTCCCGCCAAGGGGGGCGTAGTCAGGCTCAACGAGGATCTGATCTGAGATATGTCACAGAAATTTCTTTAAAGGATGTGCTTAAGGGTTTACAAAAAGATATTGAATTTGAGTCCGAAGAAAACTGTCACCCTTGCAACGGTACGGGTGCGGAAAAAGGAAGCACTCCCAAAACATGTTCAACCTGTGGGGGGCGTGGTCAAGTGGTGCGCAATCAAGGATTTTTTTCGATGTCCTCGGCCTGTCCAACATGTCATGGTGAAGGCGTTATCATCACCCATCCGTGCAAAGCCTGTAAAGGGGCGGGTAGAACTTCAAAAAAGAAAAAACTTCAAATCAATATTCCTGCGGGTGTGGATGAAGGAACTCGGTTACGTATTTCTGGAGAAGGTGAGGGCGGTTATCGTGGAGGTCCAGCGGGGGATTTGTATGTGGAAATTCGCCTGAAAGAGGACGAGCGCTATGAACGAAAAGGCGACGATATTTATGCAGAACTTAAAGTGCCGTACCCCCTTTTGATGCTCGGTGGTGAAATGGATGTTGAAACTTTAGAGAAAAATGAAAAAATTGAAATCCCTAAAGGAACTCAGCCGAATGAACTACTTAAGTTATCTGGACATGGTTTGCCATCTTTAAGAGGGTCTCGGCGCGGCAATTTAATTTTTTTAGTCCAGCCAGAGATTCCTCATAAATTAAACAAAGAAGAAGAAAAATTACTTAAAGAAATTGCTAAGTTAAAAGGTCTAGAGGTTAAATCTAAATTTTTTTAATGGATTTTGTCCATCACCTTGACAGTTTATAAATTGAACACAGCTTACCTTTATATTTAAAAAGGAGAATTTTATGGGAAAAATTATAGGAATTGATTTAGGGACGACCAACTCGGTGGTTGCAATTATGGAAGGTGGAGAACCCAAGGTTCTTGTCAATGAAGAGGGAGCTAGAACAACGCCCTCAGTTGTGGCCTATACTAAAGATGGGGAAAGGCTTGTGGGGCAAATTGCTCGACGTCAGGCCGTTACAAATCCCGAGAATACAATTTCTTCGGCCAAAAGATTTATTGGTCGACGTTTTGCTGAAGTGAATGAAGAACTGAAGATGGTTCCCTATACTGTTGTTGAAAAAGGAAATGACTGTGCTTTTAAATTAAAAGAAGGAAAGACGGTTTCTCCTGAAGAGATTGGAGCCTCTGTTTTAGCAAAACTAAAAAAAGTGGCTGAAGATTATTTGGGTGAGGCCGTGACAGAAGCTGTCGTAACGGTTCCTGCTTATTTTAACGATGCTCAACGTCAAGCAACAAAAGATGCGGGACGCATTGCGGGTCTAGAGATAAAGAGGATCATCAATGAGCCTACAGCAGCGGCCTTGGCCTATGGTCTTGATAAAAAGAAAGACGAAAAAATTGCCGTGTATGATTTTGGTGGTGGAACTTTTGATATTTCCATTCTTGAAGTTGGTGGCGGTGTTGTTGAAGTTAAATCGACCAATGGAGAC
>DAIRER010000521.1:0-1630 GCA_036795495.1 Pseudobdellovibrionaceae bacterium
CATCAGGTCCGACTTCAAGAAATTCGCTCTAAATTATCTGTGGCGGGTCTTACGACGGATGCCATTGAGAAATCATTGGCCAAAGTAAAGTATCTGGACGTCAATGAAAAACAACATTTTTCAGAAGTTTGTGAATTAGTATCACAAGAAATTATAACTCTTCATTTAGAAATTAGTTCTCGAGAAGATCGTATTAAAGAGCTAAATTCGGAGCTAGGAAATCGATATAAGTACGACAATATGATTGGTAAATCAAAAACGATGCAATCATTGTATGCGCTTATGGATAAAATTAAAGGCGCAGACTCAACAGTTTTAGTTCAGGGAGAAAATGGAACAGGTAAAGAGCTGATCGCAAAATCCATTCACTATAACTCTCTTCGTAAGGACAAGGCTTTTGTTGTGCAAAACTGTTCAGCCTTTAATGATAATTTATTAGAGTCAGAACTTTTTGGACATGTTAAGGGTTCATTTACGGGAGCTTTGAGAGACAAAAAGGGGCTATTTGAAATGGCAGATAAAGGGACATTTTTCTTGGATGAGATTGGCGACACCTCGCCAACCATGCAAGTAAAACTTCTAAGGGTTTTGCAAGAGGGTACATTTATGCCGGTAGGATCTACTGAGCTAAAAAAAGTAGATGTTCGGATTTTAGCAGCAACAAATAAAAACCTGAGAGAGATGGTTGAGCAAGGAACATTTAGAGAAGATCTTTATTATCGATTAAATGTAATCAACATTCGAGTGCCACCATTGCGAGAACGAAAAGAAGATATTCCGATACTTGTAGACTTTTTTCTTCAAAAGTTAAGCGAAGCCAGTGGCGGACCCCGTCGCACGATTGTGAAAAGAGGATTGGAAAAACTATTTGATTATGCATGGCCAGGGAACGTCAGAGAATTACAAAATGAGATTGAAAGATTGGTTGTTTTATCAGGAGACGAAACCAAACTTCAGGCGGAGCTTTTATCTCCAAAAATTTTAGATTCTGGGGACAAGACAAAAGTCCAAGGGGCTCGGCTTCATGGTAAGCTTAAAGATGCACTTGAAGAACTTGAAAGAGATATGATTCGTGAGGGATTGCGCCGCACGGGTTGGAATAAATCCAAGCTGGCTAAAGAATTAGGGATAAGTCGAGCCGGGTTGATTATGAAGGTCGAAAAGTATGGCCTTGATAAAAGAAAGCTAGCGCGATAGTTTTTAGATAAATAGGGCATCTTTTTCAGGGGTGATCAAAAGTTAATTAAAGATCATCCCGGGATCCTTTCTTTAAATTAATATAAAAACTTCACACGAAAAACAGAACATTTCTCGGCTGCGATAATGCCATTATTTTCAATAAATATCAATAGGATAGCTCTGTGAAAATTCTATCTGCAATAAAACTTTACAGATTCATTTTTCAAATTCTAAAAATAGAACTCCGGCATAGTTTTTGATAATAAAATCCTACTATGGATAAAGAATTTGAACGTATAAAACAACAGAAGCTTACTCAGATTAATAATATTCTCCAATCTAAATTTGGAAAAACTATAGATTTTTTATCTCTCTACTCCGTGGGTGAGTATCGAGAGACTGACTATAATTATCGAATTAGAAATGAGAAGGCCTTTTTTCAGGTTTCCTA
>DAIRER010000056.1:0-8291 GCA_036795495.1 Pseudobdellovibrionaceae bacterium
TACAAGCTTTCCGGGTTTAATTAATATTGTAAAAGATCAAAAAATTAAGCCCTTAAATAGAATTCATCCCAACTTAAGGTCCGCATCAGGTCACTCAAAAAAAGCTACGGCGGAACAGTATGTATATTTTGAACTGTTGCCATTTAATTTTATAAATACACGTTTAGCACTCATTTTTAACACAAATATTATAGAGAGCTCCTCACTTGTTCATATTTCCTCAAGACAAAGGGAAGGTGAATATTTTGATACAGTTTCCAGGGGTAGTTTTTCTGCTCGATTAAATGAACCCATTAAAATGTTAGAAGTCCTTAGACTTATACGCAGTAACGATCAATATATTTTCAATGAAGCTGTTTTTGAAAATAATATCTATTTTAAGCACCTTGTTAGAATTGAAGTTCCAGTTTATTACAATGAAAAAGATCAAGAATATTTCTTAAGAAGATTACTGAATGCTTCAACATTTGGAACCGAGAGATTTATCGATTTTGACAAGCTGGCGGATCTAAATATTAATTCAATGAATCTTACTCGAGCCACTCTAATTGAATATTTTAAATCTCAAGGTATATTTTATATAAACAATGAACCAGTTGAAAATATTATTGTAGAAATCTCTCCTTTTGATACTTAGAGAAGTACCTTCAGAATCACTTCCCCCAACTTTTTAAAATTTGATTTTCATCTTCTGCTGAAAGTGATTTTTTAAATTTTGCATTGGGAACCCCATTGACTCGTGCCTGGCAACTGTCCCAGGTTTGGTGACGCTGAACAACCCCGTTCACTAGACTTAAATAACTGTAGGCCTTTTTGCCCTTGTTTGAAGATTTTTTCTTTTCATCGCTCTTTGTTGCCATTGTTACTTTCAGCTGCTCAGGATCAAAATCTAAATCCACAGAATACTCTTCTCGAGGTCCAATATACAAATCCACATAGGTGTCTTTAGAAAAACCGACGGCAATCTCATCGCAACGCTCGTTGCCTGGAAAGCCACTGTGACCAGGCACGTACTGCCAATGAATTTTTCCATTTACATGTTGAATCAGCTCGTCCAACACTTTCCATAATTCTTGATTCGCAACAGGCTCTCCGGCCTTGGTCATCCAGGTATTGCGTTTCCATTGAAAAATCCATTGAGTCATTCCATGAATTAAATATTTTGAATCCGTAAAAATAGTTAAGCCCAAAGAGGATAAATTTTTTGGTCCTATAAATTTTAAGGCTTCGATTAAAGCAGTCATTTCCATTTTATTATTTGTCGTTCTCGAATCTCCAGAGCCCAACTCAATCACTTCTTTATTATCTATATAGATAATGGCCCCCCACCCCCCAGGACCAGGATTTCCTGAACACGCGCCATCAGAAAATATAGAAATTGATTTTGCATTTTCAATTAGGTTTTTCAGCATAAAAATTCGCCTCTCGTATAAAAACTTGCTCATGTTCTGTAAATAAAACACATAGTTTGATGGTCTTGGGTTTTAATCGCCTTATCAGACAAATGGCCTTTTGATAGATCTCTAATTGAGCATAGGCTTTTTCTAAAAAATCCGTTCGGCCCGTTTTGTAATCAACAACATAAAGAACGTCGTCTACTAAAGACCAAAGGTCAACCTGACCCTCGATGGAAATCTTGTCTTCTTGAAAAGAAAACCCCCACTCGACTTCTCCCGATTGAATGATTTTTAAAAGAGGCGGATCCTGCAAGGAAAGAACATAGCGGATCCCAGGCTCTAAACTGGGATCTTTTATTTTTTTCACTAAAGAGGACTCAGAAATATATTTCAGTTTTTCTAATTTTTTATGAAGATTAATACCATACTCTACTTTTGTAAATACCTTAACCCAATCCGATTTTTCATTTTTTATATTTGATTTCTGAAACTCAGGTAAAGTCTTCTGAAGGTGCTGCGTGACTGAAATTTTTTTTGAGATTTTTTCATTGCCAGAAGGCTCAAACTCAGCTGGATACATTTTTAATCTTGGAGTTAAATCCTTTTTTAAATTGATCTCAACGAGAATATTTTTCGGAATAAAATTTTCTTGTCGTACAAAATACTTTGTATCTTCAAGTTCATGAACACCCACATCTATATTGAGAGGAAACTCTGCGGCCCAAGAGTTTTTTGAAAAATCCGAACTCCAGATCAAAGAAATCCCTTTTTTAGCGCGAGTCATAGCCACATAAAGAACCCGCTGCACTTCTTGATCTTCTTTAAATTTGAAAGCGTTCAATATCTGCGCGGCCAAGGGAGATTTAATATTTTCTTGAGAGTCTGGATCTCGCACCAGTAAAGTCCATCTAGAAAGTTGCTGATCCATCATAAAATAATCTGATTTACTTTTCTGTGCGGCCTTTCCCATACCAGGGATAATCACGTGCTCAAACTGTAATCCTTTTGAGGCATGGATAGTCATTAAATTCACTTTTTGAGGTTCAATAACGGGAACGGCCTCGCTCATCATGGAATTTCCATTTTCTGTCGGATCTAATTCAAAAGACTCTATGAATTTTAAAGCTTGAAACCCAGGTCGACGCATTTGCGAGGACAAAAGCGTAATATACTTCCATAGATTGGCTTCGCGTTTACCGCTGGGATCTAAATAATGACAGTAATCCAGCATTCCTGAAGTTTTTAACATATCCATCAAAATACAATGAAGCGGCTGTGTTTTAATATTTTCCACAAAAAGCTCTAATTGTTTTAGAACTTGTAGGTCCTCAGAAGATAATAATAAGTCTGTTTTTCTTTGCAAATAATTACGCCAAAATGATTTGAAAAGAGATTTTTCAACAAGATGAGATTTAGCACAAATTTTAGAAATTCCCTGATCCGAAACATAAAACCAGGGGGACCGCAAAAGGGAAATAAAATTTAAATTATCGTGGGGATTTAATATAAACTTATTCATAAATATTAAGTCCAACACTTCTCTTTGTTGGTTGTAGTTTTGGTGACCATGAACTTGTGTTTCAATCTTATATTTCAATGCTTTTTCCATAATCAGAGAAAGCATCTTATGAGTTCTCGAAAGAACACAAATTTGTTCTGGCTTTATACCCTGAGAAAGTAATTCTTGAATTCGAAAAATAACTGTATCCACTTCGGCATCCGTTTCTTTTTCTGAAGTATCAGAAATCAAAACTTGAATCGGCAACTCATGATTATTTTTATATTCAATAGGGTCATCCTGGGCATGAGGCTCCATAGCTGAAAATTGGGCATTTAATCGTGTAAAGTAATGATTAAAAAAAGTAAGGACACAAGACGTAGATCGGTAGTTAATCATTTTACTAAGACACTCTCCACCAGTCGCTTCCAATTGCTGAAATTTTTCTTGAAAAAGCTCAGATCTGGCTCCTCGAAACAAATAAATACTTTGCTGAGGATCGCCGACATAAAAAGCCGGCTTCTGTTGAATAAAGGATTTTAAAAGCTTTTCTTGCAAAGGCGAAGTGTCTTGATATTCATCAATCATCCAAAAGTCCCACTCTTCAGAAAAAGCCACCGTTGATTCGGGTGCTTTATTCGAAAGATGAAGAGACAAAATTTCTAAATCATCCATAGAGAGTTGAAGATTTTCAACTTTTTGATCAAAATAGGTGGATACATATAAATCCCCTAACTCTTCAAAAAGAGAACTGAACTCTTCATGCTGTCTCCAAGAACTGGGCTGATAGGTCGCTTCTTCAGTTAGGGATTTAATTTCAGCCCGGTTGATTTCAAATTGTTCGTGAAGCTCTTGTTCAAATGGAGGATTTGCTTTTAAAAATGAAGGCTTTTTAACATTTGATAAGAAATCGCCAAATTGTTTAGACAACTGTTCGAGATTATCTTCATTTGGATTCATTAAATTCAACCAAATTGAAATATACTCATTCCACTTTGAGTTTTTACAGTTTTGTAAAATGAATTCACAAATTTCTTTTTGCTGTTGAAAAAGCTCTTTCCATTTCTTTAAGGTCATCAAGTTCAATTCTTCAGGAGAAATTCGTTTCATATCTGGATTTTGCATCCAAGAACGAAAATATAAAGTTACCATATTCAAAATTTGTGACCACTCATACTCTTCTAACAATGGAAATAAATGTTCATTTTGTTTTATGATTTTTTTAAGAATTATTTGTTTTTCATAACGTAGCTCTTGATCTGATTTAATTGATAAATCCCCGGCTAGGGAAATCATGTATCCGTATTTGGATAAAAATGAAAATAGAATTCCATGTATTGTTGATATATGAACCATACTTTTATTGCTGATATAGTCCAACAAATCAGGGCGATTTAAATCAAAGGCTCTTGCCATCAATCGCTCTTTTAACTCTTGAGTGGCCTTTCGAGTAAAGGTGGTCACAACAATTCGAGGGAATTTATCGTGAGTTTTTTCAAAGTTCAGTACAAAATCAACAAACTCTTGGACCAAAGTGGTTGTTTTACCTGCACCCGCACCCGCTTTAATAATTTTTGTCTTAAATTCTAATTCAAGTGAGGGGCTCGACATAGCGTTCTCCATTTACAATTCTCACATTGTTTTTCGTCTTTAGGATGAGGGGTTATATCTCCAGATGATATTTTCTTTAATGTTTGAAATAAAAGAATTTTAAATTGCTCTAAATATTGTCGGTACTCTATTAACTCAACACACTGTCCTTTTCTTTGCGGTGGAGGATAAAATAAATCAATACCCTCCGTGGATAGTAGCCCTTTGGTTCTCTTTAATTTTTTAAAAAACAAATACTCGGCTCCAGCTATTTTATCTTTAAAAATTTCTGGTTCACTTTCTTCAAGGGCCCACATGTAAAATAATAACTGAATTTGATTGTGCGTAAACCAAGAGCTAGGACTTTTCAACATTGATTGTGAACTTTTATAATCGATTACAAAATATTTTCCTCGCGCCAAATCAATACGATCTACTTTTCCTTTAATTTCAAAATCCAGAAATGAATCTTTTGAATTTTCAAACTTCAAATTAAACTTAAACTCTTTTTCTCTAAAGGCGGTTTTCACCTCAGAAAACATTTCTCTATAATTCGATTCAAAGTTTAAAAATCTTTGCGCAATCAATAAATATCTTTTTTTAATCATTTGCCAGATCGAAGCATCTGCAAAAGTTAGATTTTCTTGTTTTTTTACAATTTCTAATAAGTTTTCAATTTCTAAGTCTGACCACTCTAATTTTATCGGCTCTTCAGTCAGTTTTTCAAAAAGAGCATGGGCCAAAGTCCCCCGTGTACGAGGATCCACATTTAGATCCACTTCGGGCATGTCTTGTAAATTAAAAAACTTTTGAGCGGCAAAAACAAAGGGGCAATTTAAATAATTTTCTATGGAACTTGGTGAGATCGAGGGTGGCGCTGGCCATTGAATGGGAGGCAACTCGATTGTACCATGATCCATTTGAATCCGTTGCATCAATGGCTCAAATCCACGACGCTCTTTACTTTCACGCAATTCATCCCATCGTGTGGGTAAGGGTTTTTGCAACTCTTCACTTCCTTGTATTCCTAAATTGTATTTTAGATACCCTGAGATCCAAAAGCCGCTGGTTGTAAGAGTTTGACCTTGTAGATCTGTTAATGAAAAACAATACAGGTCGTTTATTTGATCTTTTAAAAGCATTTCTAAATCAAAAACTTGTTTTTTTTGATCCGGATCTTGCAGAAAAAACCCCAAATCATTTTCCAAATTAAAATAGTCATCGGAATTCAATTGGCATTTCTGCACAGACTTAAGACCCTCTTCAGAAATTCCCAGAAAAATTCTATACTTTAAATCATAGGCTCGTGCCGAGGTGATGTTGGCAACAATCAATCCTTGCGAATGAGACTCTTGAATTTTTTTTTCTTTAGAGCTAACGATCATTTCTAAATACTGAACCCACTGCGAGCTTTTCAACACAAGTTCTACATCTAGATTGGACATCAGTTCAGCGACAAGCCCTGATACGATATCTTCAGATTCTCCCTGCCACAAACCAAGGGCTTCATAGAGAAATTTACTAAATGTAACTTCCTTATTTGCAGAAAGTGAAAATTGATTTTGATTTAAATAACTTTCAATATTTTTTGAACGAGAAATGTCTTCAAAATCATAGGTATTTTTATAAAGTGATTTAAAACTTTCATAATTAATTGTTGTATCATTGGACATGTAATAGGGAAGCTCCAAGGTGGACATATCCACTTTTTGAAGTTTACTTTTCAGTAAAGAAATCCAAGAAGAAATAGGGGTGTAAGATTGCAAACGTGTTGTTTTTTCTTTATTATAGAAAATACCTTCTTCGTCCAGGTATTCTGACAAGACTGGCCAGTAGCTTTCAATATCTGTAGAAAAAATTCCGATTTGATTTAAAGGTATACCTTGATCTAACCACTGTCTGATTTTTGATACAGAATGTTTAACTTCGCCCAGCTCGCTAGAAAATTTTAAAAACTGTGGCGCTGGAAAATTTAAATTTTCTGAGTCTTTTTTTTCAGGACTATTTTCTTCTAAAGCTTTCTCTTGTTTTTTAAAATCGACCAAGCCCGATGATTCAAATATTTTTCTTAATTTTTTAAAGTTTTTAAAATACACCGGATCGGGTATTAAAAAGGTCAACTGTTCTGGTTTTGATATTTTCAGCAAAAGATCTAACTCTACTTTGGTCACATTAGATCCTAAATCAATAATTAAATTTTTTGACCATCGGTAGTCTTCGGCCCCTTCATTTTGAAGGTAACTAGTTATCCATTTGTTTGAAATCAACTTTTTTTCATCCATAAAATGTCTAAAAAGTAGTCTAGACCTTAAATACCAAATTTTCCATCGCTGCTCGGCTTGGGGATAATTTGTGAACCAGTTCATAATTTGCTCATGACCTTCGGGGTGAAACAAAAGGGGGGACAGGTGATGGGCGTATTCTAACAAGGTCGACGTGGCGTTTTCAGACAGTGCGAGCAATCCGTAGTGATCTTCTATAAACTTTTGCGTGAGCAAAAGGGCCATTTGTTCATTCATGGTCCCTAACTCAAAACTCGTCTGATGAAATATTTTACTCCACAACTCACTGATTCTTAATACCGAGGCCTCTTCGTAAAAACCGTATTTTTGAATGAGTTTTTCTTGCAATGCAAATTTTGTATTTAAGTCAGAAATAATCCATGTGGAGTCTTCTGGATTAAAAGTTTCCCATATTTTTCGTAGATCATGATTTTGTTTATAAAATACACATTGCATAAGCGTAACTAGACTAGCCTTTAAGAACAATTCTGTCGACTACTTCTAATAAAAAATAGACAGATTCTTTCTGTTTTTTTAGAATATCACTACATTTGCATATTTTATGTTTTGAAAGGACTCAGCATGAAAACTTTATTGAATTCAATTTTTAAACCCTTTTTGTTTATTTCTTTCGCCTTGTATTTTATTTTAGGCTGTGCCGCCACCGATGCTGATAAAATCGCTGAGGCTCAAACCTGTCTCGATAAGGCCACAGCTGCAACGGCTGAAGCTTGCACCACAAAGGTTTCTGGCCTGACAAGCCCCGGTGCTTACAACATCCGCTGCGCCTCAAAATTTATTTCTGAGCGATTTGAAGATCCTAATAAATATATTGAGGCATTAAGCTCTATATCCGGCGGCACCGGTGGATCAAATATGATGAATATGATGGGACTACTGATGTTTTCCAGTAAAGGAAATATCACGGATGATACCACAAGTATGTCAACAACCTTTGATTACTGTCATAAAGCCAACACTAAAGGTGCTTTACTATTGTCTTCGTTTGGATATATGGGAGCCTCACTTTATGCATTTGCAAGTTCGACTGTTTCAGCAAGTTGCCCTTCAACACCTTCAGGCGCAGGTTCGACCTATGCTCTTGGAACCTGCTTAAATGCTTTTGGAACTGATCTAACTCTAGCTAATTTAACAGCCATTGCTAACTTAGGCAGCGCCAGTACAACAGATGCAGCAGCAACCCAAGTTCAAAGCGCCATCGGAACCATTGTAATCACAACCTACACAGTAAGCTGTAGTACAAGCCAATCCAACAAGGAACTTTGCGATTATTTCAAAACTGCCATCAATAGTGCTGGTGGTACCAGCAATACACGAGCTGTGGCTGTAAGTTTCATTAAAACCTTAATTGGGATTTAATTCACTAGAATTAATTCTATTTAGTCGCCCTTTATAGAAGGGCGCTAGATGGATCGCTTTTGCTCCGTGTTTTCGCAATTTACGAACGACTCTCAGTACCCTGCGACCAATCTCAAATCTATAATGCAAACAGTTAAGATCACA
>DAIRER010000057.1:0-8278 GCA_036795495.1 Pseudobdellovibrionaceae bacterium
GACTTTAAAGCCATTAAAGCTAAGTTATTATTTTTTATGACTAACTTCGGTCAGCCTTTAATTCAAATAGAAAACGGAAATTTTGAGAATCGTGGTGAATTGCATTTAGTTCACCGCCATGAAGGGATTGACCTACAACCCGATTTTTTAAGTGCCACCTTAAAAAATGTATTTAAAGTTTGGTCACGCCCTGTTCATTTATCTACAATTATGGAAAACGAAAATATTACTTTCAGTTTTGACGGCAAAGAGTACCAACAAAAAAAGTAGCTTTACGAAACCATAACATTTACGATGAACAATGTCAGAACACAAAGAACATATAAAATAATAAAAGCTCGATTCAAGATCCCTCCCCTTCTTTTTGATGAATGTAGTTGGCCAACAACCACAGCCTTAAGTGCTTTAAATAAAAATCATTGATGGCATAAAAGACAAAGTGATTTAAAAAAGAACCCTTTGTACTTTTATCTTCCTCAGCATAATTACAAATGGCTAAAAATGTAGGCATTTCAGTTTCTTCGGGCCTCCAGAGAATAAATTTTCGAAACTCACCTAAATCTATCGCTCTATTGTACTCTAAAACCAAACCGGCCTCAGATAGTTCTTTAACATGAATAGGATTTCCAACTTCAATCACTTGGTTTTTAATCATAGTTTCAAAATTATAAGGTTTTTTTAATTTTAAATTCGAAAAGTACATCGACAATCTTTGAAGTAAAAATGACTTTTCTTTGGATTTAAAGAAAATATTTGTAAAAAACTTTTCATTTTCTTTTAAATCTTTTTCTGTTTTTTTTCTATAGGCATTCAAAAAAACTAAAAAGGGGCGATTTGATTTTAGCTTGAGTCGCTCTTGAATAGACCCCCACAATTCTTTATTAGAATCAAAATGAATATCTCGAATGAGTATAGCATCAATATGCTGTGGAAATTTTGATTTCTTTTTCCACCGAGTTATTTTTTCAGCATCCGTTAACTCTTTTAAAAAAAGATCATTTGTTTTATGTTTCTTTTTAGATTCTTTAAATTCTTGTGATTCAATTCGAAATAAATATTCAATTCTATTTCTTTCAACTGAAAAGAGTCTTTCTTCATGAGGCAAAACAATCTCTCCAGAAAGAAATTTTTTTAATACAGATTTTGCCACTTCGTCAGTAATAAGATCTAAAAGATGAAGTTTTTTAAGTTCGTCTAATTTATATCCGAATAATGTCTGACCTGGAGTCAAGTCCGGCTCTGTTCCTAAAATATATTCTCCCGTTTCATTTAAAATGAGTTTTATCCCTGCATCGATAGGAACTGATTTAATTTTATTTTGCTTTAAAAGTCGTTCTGTTGGATCCAATTCAAATAAAAATTCATCGACACTTGGGTAAGAGTAAAAATGGCCATTCATAACCTCTTCTACAAAGGAATTTTTAAATTCTTGAATTGCATCATCGCCATCAATCATCACTAAATGAAATTCATTTTCTTGATTGGGTTTTATCCACGAATATTCAAGTATTGGAAAGTTCTTTTTTTGAATCCGAGAATTAATGTCAATGTGTTGCCCCTCTTCCATTCCATAAAACACAAAACTGCATTGAAACTCATCTTTAAATTGAGGATGCGGACGAACATCATGGCATCGAGCAAATACACTTTTTAAAACACCGGATTTGAATAAATCGGAATAGTATTTTGCAAGATGGCCTATTTCAATTTTTCTTTGACTGCGCGTAAGAAATCCGACTTCGCTGACCGCTTCGATCTGCACATCTTTTAACATTTCAACAACGGCATCCATCTTCATATTTTGAATCATATAGGTTGAGGGGGGATGGTGACCACTCATTGCAAAACAAAGTTGCTGTTGCAAAATTAATTGGTCAAAGGGCTTCATGATGATATTATTCACAAGCCGTCCTTCGACTAAACTTAAATCGAATTTTGAATGATCAAAAGAAGAGATCACTAAACTTGTTGGCTCTTGTTCTTTACAAAGTCCTTTGCGTAAAAAAAGTTCATGGGTTTTTTTTAAAAGTTTCATCTGATGAGATCCCAAAAACTCTTCTTTGCTCACCAATAAAACCAATTCACCTGAGTCCTTATTCTCCGCAGGCTCGGGCTGTCCTTCAATAGATTTTCCAGCAATATGAATCGCCGGAGCGCCCCTCTCAATTAGAATTTTAATCCATTCTGAAAACCCTTCTAAAGATTCAAAAATACGTAATTGAATCTGAGGATTGATGCTCAATACAGCTTGAGCAATTTCATTTTGAAATTTTTTTTCATCTTCTAAAATAAACACATATTTAATCATGTGCGCCCCTTTTTCTGCTTTCGTTTCTCCTTGAAATAATCCGTGAGTAAGCCCCCACACTCTGCAGCCATCAATGGCCCCGTGACCTGGACTTGATGATTTAATCTTGAATCTTCGAGAAGTTGATACAAAGATCGAACGGCTCCACCTTTTGGATCCAAAGCTCCAAAGACCACGCGATCCATTCTGGATTGTACCAAGGCTCCTGCACACATCAAACAAGGTTCAAGAGTGACATAAAGTGTACACCCCTCTAAACGCCAGTTTTTTTGTTTTTTACTGGCCCGATGGAGAGCTAAAATCTCTGCATGACCCAAGGGACTTTTTAAGGATTCTCGGTAATTATAGGCCTTAGAAAGGATATCCCCATTTTTATCCACAATAAGCGCGCCGACAGGAACCTCATCCTGTTCAGCTGCCTTTTGAGCTAGCTTTATCGCTAACCTCATCCATTTTAGATCCTCGCTGACCAATTTAACCCCACTCAATCCTTTGATAAACCCCTGATTAGCCACTCACCACCCCATTCTACCTTGAACGGAGATACTGCTATGCGTAGTTTCCTTTATTTTATGGAATATCCACAGGATAATCAATTGTAATATTGCAAACGATTTGCTAGTTAGACTCTTTTAAATTCAAACTTATTTTTTAGTCCATATCGAAAGAGAGGTGATCAACAATGGCATTAGTTAAAATCCGCGATGGAGAAAGTTTTGAATCTGCATTCCGAAGATTTAAAAAATCCTGCGAAAAAGCAGGCATCCTCTCTGAAGTAAAAAAGCGTGAACACTTCGAAAAACCAAGTGTTCGTCTTAAGAAGAAATCGATTTCTGCAAGAAAAAGATTACTCAAAAAGACACGTAGACCGTTTACACCACCTACAGAAACAACGACATAAAAAGTCTTTTAGAGGTCCCTTTTCCGGGACCTCTGATTATCTTGTAAAAAAATACGGAGATAACTATGGAAATACGCGAAAAAATCAGTGCTGATGTAAAAGCGGCTATGTTAGCCAAAGACAGTGTTAAGTTGGGAGCGCTCCGTTTTCTTCAATCGGCCATAAAATACCGCGAAATAGAACTGCGACCCAATCCTATCAGCTCCGACGAAGTCTTAGGCGTCATGAAAAAACTAGTAAAACAACGTAAAGAGTCCATTGACCAGTACCAAGCGGCACAACGACAGGACCTTGTTGACAAAGAAGTTCAAGAATTAAAAATTATAGAGGCCTATTTGCCGGCCCAACTGAGTAAAGAAGATTTAGAAAAGGTCGTGTTAGAGGTGATTTCCTCTACTGGAGCTTCCTCAATCAAAGATATGGGAAATGTCATGAAAGCCGTTCTCGCGAAAACCGGTGGAGCCGCCGACAACAAACTTGTCAGCGAAATAGTAAAACAAAAATTGGGTTAGGATCTAAATAAAGGAGCCTCATGAGATTCTCTCAAGAGTTTATTGACCGGGTTGCTGAGGCTAATAATATTGTAGATATTATCTTACAACACACCCAACTTAAAAACAGTGGTGGCAGTTTTATGGGTCGCTGCCCCTTTCCAGATCACCCCGAAAAAACACCGAGCTTTTCTGTTTCACTCCCTAAACAAGTTTATCATTGTTTTGGTTGTCACAAAAAAGGTAATATTTACACCTTTTTACAAGAATACTCTGGAATGAATTTTCCTGAAGCCGTTGAGTATTTAGCAGAGCGGGCTCATATTTCACTTCCAATTGAAGAATCTCCGTCATCTTCAAGCTCCGCGATCGAGGCTCATAAGCAAAAAAGAAAAAAGCTTCTCAACGCCACCCAAATAGCAGCAAAATTTTATCATGAACAATTAATTGTGATATCCTCGAACCACCCCGTTAGAAAATATCTTTCTCAAAGACAGCTTCAACCAAAAACCGTGGATGAGTTTCTATTGGGCTATGCTCCCAATGAATGGGATTCGCTTGAAAAACATCTTCAACAAAAAAATGTCCAAGAATCTGCCTCTATAGAAGCTAAGCTTTTAAAACCCAGAGCCGGTGCCGGAGCCTCTGGATGTTATGATTTATTTCGTGATCGTCTTATGTTTCCAATTTTTAATCATGCGGGTGAGGTTGTCGCTTTTGGTGGGCGCATCATTCAATCCGGTGAGCCTAAGTATTTGAATTCACCTGAAAGCCCCCTTTTTACAAAGGGTAAAATTCTTTATGGCTTAAACTGGACAGCAAGATATCTTCGCGCCGAGGACCAAGCCATTATTGTTGAAGGATATATGGATTTACTCTCTCTCTATCAAGAGGGTTTTAAAAATGTGGTTGCGTCTATGGGTACAGCCCTCACGATGGATCAAGCTCACTTGATTAAACGATACACACAAAATGTCGTGGCACTTTTTGATGGCGATGCCGCAGGAATTGACGCTGCGGAGCGAAGTTTACCTCTACTTTTGCAATCGGGTTGTTATCCTCGGGGAGTTATTTTACCCGAAGGACTTGATCCTGATGATTATCTTAAAACCTATGGCGCAGAGGCCCTTAAAGGGCTTATTCAATCAGCTCCTGATCTTTTTGAGGTGATTTTAGGGCGTTGGATGCAAAACTATCGGGGAGAAGCCACAGAGAAGGTTCAACTTTTAGACCGAGTGGCCCCCTTATTTATTGCGGTTTCGAAAGATAAACGTCTTTATGAATTATATATTCAAAACCTCTCTCAAAAAATGGGCGTCCCTATCCATTGGTTACGCAGCGGACTTAATGATTTCAAACAAAATCAAAGTTCAATAAAAACAGTCCCTCCGATAGAAGAGACGATCCCAACACCTCCACAAAAATTAGACAAAATTGAAATTCCACTTCCACAGTTTAACCTCAGACAAGCTCCAAAAGTAGAGCTCTTACTGCTAAGTCTTGCCATCAAAAGCCGTGCCAACTTTGAATATTATTTAGAAAATAAAATTGAAGACGAGTTGATTCACCCAGGGATCAAGGAGATTTTACTTAGTGCGCAGAATACCTATAGACAAAGCCTTGAAAAATTTGATAAATTCTTCGGTCTGCTTATATCTAAAGTTGATGAACCTAATAAGCTTTTCCTTAGCGAAGAACATGCGCCAGGAGCTAATATGAGTTCATCGGAAATCGAGATTCGTTTTATGCAAGATTGTTTTAAAAAAATTAGAGGAAACAAATTGCGTTCAGACGCTCGATCTTTGGTAACGAATTATAAAGCAAATCATGATCCCGCACAGCTTGAAAAAATCATGGATTTGCATAAAAAAAGACTTTCAATTAAAAACGAAGAAATAAAGTAAACGAAGAGGTTTAAAAATGAAGGTGAGTTCTTCAAAATCTAGTGATCCATCAAAAACTTTGAATCAATCTGAACAAGAAGGATTGATCAAAGAAGAGATTCAAAGATTTCTAAAGTTAGCAAAAGAAAAAGGTTCTTTAACCATTGAAGAAATCAATGATCAATTGCCTGCTGAAATCATTTCTCCTACGGTCCTAGACCACTTTATGCAATCCATTGAGGCCAATGGTGTTGTTATTTCTGAACTTGTAGATTCTGAAAAATCAGAAGATGGAGAGTCAAGCCTTCTATCCGATCGCGAAGCCTCTGATGACGAGGTGGATGAAGATGAAGTTGTAGAGAGCGAAGATGTAAAGAGCAACGACCCCGTTCGACTTTATTTACGAAAAATGGGTGGCGTGAATCTTCTGACTCGAGAGGGTGAAGTTGAAATTGCTCGTAGGATTGAAAAAGGTGAACGCGAGATCGTGCGCGCCATCACTCTTTCTCCCTTAGGAACTTTTGAAATTATCCAACTCGGACGACGTCTTGATGAAGGACGTATTAAGGTTAAAGCTATTTTTCGAGGCCTTGAAGATGAAGACACACAATATGATGAAAAAGAATACATCGATAAAATTCATGAGTTGATTGGAAAGGTCACAGCCTATCAAAAATCTGCCGAAAGTTTTTTCTCTGTCCTTCGTAAAGAAGAACAAGATTCTCCCTCTCGCAGAAAAGCACAAGAGTCTTTAGCTGGCCTGAACGTTGATTTGATGGCTAATTTTGAATCTATTAATTTTAATCGAAAAACAATTAATCGCGTGGTGATTAAATATAAAAACCTTGTTGGCCGAATGAATCTTTTGCGTCGAAGAATTAAAGAGGGTGTAGAACGTACTTTTTCTAAAGACGTCAATCAAATGATCGAACGTCTTAAGGTCATTGAGAGCAATGAAAAAGAATTAAACCGTATGATTCGTGATACCGGTTTAAGTTATAGTAAATTTAGATCTTATGTGGTTCAAGCTCAGCTCGCTGAAAAGCGCCTAGCTCGATTGGATAAAGAAACCATGATGAACTACACATGGATTAAGGATACTTATACAGCCATTTGGAAGGGCGAACGAGAAGCCGATCTTGCTAAGTCCGAACTGGTCGAAGCCAATTTACGTTTGGTTGTTTCTATTGCAAAAAAATACACCAACCGTGGTCTTCAGTTTTTGGATCTTATTCAAGAGGGCAATATTGGCCTAATGAAGGCCGTAGATAAATTTGAGTACCGTAGGGGTTATAAATTTTCAACCTATGCCACTTGGTGGATTCGTCAGGCGATCACACGAGCCATTGCAGATCAGGCTAGAACGATTCGTATTCCAGTGCATATGATTGAAACCATCAATAAATTAGCCCGCACCTCACGTTATCTATTACAAGAGTTGGGCCGAGAGCCTATTCCTGAAGAAATTGCAGAAAAAATGGATATGCCTGTTGATAAGGTCCGAAAAGTACTGAAAATTGCCAAAGAGCCGATCAGTTTAGAAACTCCAGTGGGAGAAGAAGAGGATTCTCATCTTGGAGATTTTATTGAAGACAAAAAGGTGATCAATCCCGCAGAGGCCATTGTTAATCTTAACCTCGCGGAACAAACTCGACGCGTTTTATCAACACTCACTCCTCGTGAAGAAAAAGTTTTACGGATGCGCTTTGGTATCGGAGAAGAGAGTGATCACACTCTTGAAGAGGTCGGTCAGGACTTTAACGTTACCCGAGAGCGGATTCGTCAAATTGAGGCCAAGGCCTTACGTAAACTGCGTCATCCGAGCCGAAGTAATAAACTCAAAACTTTTGTTGATGGATGAGACCTGTTGCCAATGAATTTAAATGGAATGAAACAAAATATTTTACATCTAAGTCTCGTGATAATTCCTTTTATTTCTCTTCCTGCAAAGGCTCAGACGAAGGAATGCATCCCTCTTGTTAAAGTGAATAAAGGCCCGTTTTCTGATATCAAATATGATTACTCAAAAGGCTCTGCCCTGTCTGTGCTTTATAAGATTTTTCCAGGTATTGGTGAAATGGCTGGCCATCATTACTTACTTGTCTCAAAAAATATGGGTCCCTATCTTATTGAAAAGCTTATGAGACAATATGATAGCAATACACAGATCCGACAGTTTATTAGAAATCTTTTAGAGGACTTGATTCAAAACCCTTATTGGACAAAAACAAAGGCACAATTAATTCTGCAGTCCTTCGAATATGCCGCTTCAGATGTCTCTTTTCTTAGAACGGCAGAAGGAAATAGAATTCTTCATTTGATGATAAAAACTATCCTTTCAGGGACCGAATCTTCGCAAAGATATCTTCTCTTACGTCTGGATGCCATCAACGAACGAGACCTTAAACACAATGACTTTGGAGATTTGTTTTAATAATAGAGCTAATATCGCACATGCCATGCCATGGGATCTCCTGCCCCACCGATTGAACTATTAGTTACGGTCATTTTAAGTGGACCATCGACGCCATTTACGTTGGGCACGAGGGTAACACTTCGAGATCGTCCATCACTTCTGATAAGTCCAAAGCTTATACTTCCCCATACATTATGGGGATGCGGCGTTGCCCCAGAAAACGAGTTGTTTGGATCCCCCAAGGGAATCGTATCTAAAACCGAGCCTCCATAGTGTGGC
>DAIRER010000058.1:0-8278 GCA_036795495.1 Pseudobdellovibrionaceae bacterium
AAAACGGTGGACTCTATGACCTATGCGCACTGTATGCGAGTGGGAGCTATGTCTAAAGATTTTGCAAAAGCAATTGGTCTTAATGAGTATGAACAAAAACTGAGTGAATTTTCTGGAATGTTTCATGACATTGGAAAAATGGGAATTGATCAAGATATTATATATAAGCCGGGAAAATTAGATATGCGTGAATATGAAATTATGAAAATTCATCCCGTATTGAGTGAACAAATTGTTTCTCCTTTGGCGACTGTGGATTTTATGCGTCAGATTTTGCCGGCCATTCGAGGGCATCATGAACGCGTCGATGGAAATGGTTATCCTGATAATTTGGTTGGTGAGGCCATTCCTCTTTCTGCAAGAATAATACTGATAGTGGACACATATGATGCCATGTCACACACCCGTTCCTACCGAAAGGGTTTACCCGATGATGTTATTTACGCAGAGCTTAAACGGTGTGCAGGCACACAGTTTGACTCCCATTTGGTTCAAAACTTTTTACAGGCTCATAAATCTTGGTCTATGACCGATGAAAAAAATGAGACCTACCAACTTATTGCAAAAAAAATAGCCTGATAAAGAGTTCAAACTGTCTAAAATATATTCAATTTATTAAGTGATTTCATGTAATTACTTCCTATGACACTACAAATAATTGAATTTTCATTCTTACATACCAATTTAGGCTTATTTTAGGATATATTCCACCGATATTTCGGTTTTTACCAGAACATCGGGAGTTTATATTAAATACGCGATCTTCGTGAATTTTTTGTTATTTTTAGGATTCAACGGTGCCGTTCAAGCTGTTTCAAAGCTGCGTGAAAATTTACAATCAGAGCTTTTATTCAATACAAACACTTCAGACGAATGGAGCGGAAATGTTCGATTTGAAGTAATGCATTACTTTACAAACCTTCCGGAAAGTCCTCAATTGACCTACAGTCAGTTTTTATCGGCTCGGTTGTCAGGACAAAAAGAATTCAATTACTTAAAAACATTTTTGGATATTTCAGCGGGTACTTTCTTTTCGCGCGCTCATTCGCATTTCATATTGCATGAGGGCTATGGCGAGGCAAAAACGCAGAATATTGAATTGTATTTAGGCCGAAAAAAAATGAATTGGAGTGGTTTAGATCGATGGGCTCAGCTGGGGCTATGGCAGCCCAAATTTGCAATGGATGCCCTAAGGCCAGAGGCTCAAGGTTTAACTGGTTTATTTGTTCAATATGAGTCCGAGTACATTCAGTCTATGGGCTTTCTTTCTCCACTTTTTTTACCCAGTATGGGGCCTGAAATTCGAGAAGAAGACGGCGGTTTGGTTTCTGATAGTCGATGGTATCGAGCTCCGAGTCGAGAGTTTAGTTTTTCAGAAAATCAGCCCAATGTTGTTCAATATAAATTAGACTTAAATGATGTTTTTAGAATGCTAGGGAGTCATGGTCTTGGAGCCTCTTTACATCTTGGAAAAAAAGATCGTGGATGGGGAGCTAGATTCAGTTCGGGTTTTAAGCCAATGAATGATTTGGTTTTACGACGTCAAATTTTTAAAGAAGTGGCTTTGGATCAAGTTTCTGTCACGGTGTCCCCTCTCGTTGGTTATCACTCCTTAAATTCAATGGATATTGAATATACTGGTACACAATATTCTTTGGGGTTTTCCTATTTAGAAGATTTTCCGGAAAATGAACTTCCCGATCCCAATTGGAGTACACAAAACTTAGAAGGTGTAAAGATTTATGGGGCTCACATTGGGTTTAATATAAAAAATAATTTATATGAAAATCTGAATGCTGAATTGGGGATAGTCAAAGTCAATGGTGGTGAAATTCACGATGTTTTAAATACGGGAGAGCGGGATGAAATAACTATATTTTCACACCGTTCTTTTCAGTTTCAAAACGCTGCAATATTAAAACTTGATGGGATATTAGGTCGTGTCTATGGTAATCCTTTAATCACTCGCTTTAAATATATATATGACAATGAGCAGAGCGGAAATTTACTGAGTGCTGAATTTCTTTATTATCCCACTTCGACTTGGGCATTGGTTTTTGGGGGAGATACATTAAGTTCTCAATCAGAAAATCTCAGTGATGCCTTTTTAAATCAATTCAGAGCCAATGATAGAGTGTATGGGGGGATGACCTATGTATTTTAAAGTGAACGGCTTTGATTTTAAAGTCATGCTTCTTCCATTTTTATACTTGATATTTGTTTTTTCAAATTTAGCTTGTCAAATTAAAGTCGGCGAAGAACCTCCACCGATAGTAAATCCAAAGTTAACGGGGACTCAGTGCTTAAGTGGTGTTATGATTGTAGCTCAGGATTTTGTTCAAGGGAAAGCACAGGATTTAGATTTAAATGCAGGTTGGGATTGTTTAAGTCAATCTGTAGATAAGTTTAAAAAATACGTACGTGGACGTTCTGAAGATCGTTATGACATTCAAGAGCTAGCTACATTTCTTGAACGAAATTTTTTTGAAAAAGAAAATCCAAAAAAATTATCCATCGAATTGCAGAGAGAGCTCATGAGATTTAAAAAACTTTTTTTAGGTGGAAGTTTAAATCAAATCACAAGAGCTGAGCTAGATCAAACGGTTCAAGTTTTTCAACACTTTAAAAGAATAACTCTGAAAATCAATCCGTACATGTCATTAGCTACATTTAATTGGAAAGTGGATGGGCGCGTTCATCTTAAAATGGATCTTCCTTTTTTTGAAGCAGCGACAAAAACATTTCAAGAGGCCGCAAAAGACTTGGGACTGCTGATTCAAAATACGAATGAAAGTTACGAAATTGATCATGTGCAAGAGTTTCTAACGCAGCTTTCAAAGTTCTATAATCAATCCTGGCCTTTTTTAGAAAAGATGCCCCATTATTTAGGTTTGGTAAAAAAAGTTAAGAAAACATTAGCCGGTGGATTAGAAAATACAGTTTCGGCATCGGAATGGAAAAAGTTTTTAGGTTTAGGTGTTCGCAGTTATTTTCAGTATTTACGATATCATTATTTTATAAAAAATGTATCTGATGTAAGCCGAGGTGAGAGATTGTCCTATATTTCAAAAACATTTGAAGATGTTTTTGGAATTGCTCATGAACTTGTTTTAGAAAAAGAAAAAAATTATATTGATAAAAGTGAGATTATAGAAACTCTTTTTAAACTCAGTGATGTGTTTCCTGTTTTTAAAGTTTCAAATCAATTTATTGACCAATTAATGATTTTAAAGAAACTATTTGTCGGAGGTTCTGAACAGGGATGGACACTGGAAGATATTCACAGAGCAAAATCAAAAGTCACAGAGTATCATCAAATTATTGAACGACTATTTCCTTATTATAGCTATTTTGTTTTAGAAGAAAATCAAACTGATTTAGATTTTACGGAGCAACTTGAGTACTTTTCTGAGTTTTATTCATCCGTGGATGCTGTTTCAGAGCAATTGGGATCCTTACTTGAAAGTGATTATAGTTATAATGACCTATTAAACTTCATCAAAGAATTTGATCTACTGTATCCACCTGAAAATTCTAATGAGTTAACATATTCATTTTACTTAAAAAAGTATCAGGGTTTGTTTGAGTCCTTTAAGAAGAATAGTTTTTTAAATGAAGGTGGAACTGTTTTAAAATCGGAATGGACCACGCTTTTTAAAATGGGCTTGCATTGGGGCTCTTCATTTTTATTTCATTATTATTATATTGATTCTGATAGAAACTCGGACCAAGGTCATTCCAAAATCTTAAGATATAAGTCTTTTTCAGATCATGTTTTTCAATCCTTGAGGTCCTATCTAAGCCTTAAAAAAAATAAGCATATTGAATTTGATGAGTCCTGGGACGTATTGGTGGCATTACGAGATTTGAAAGTCATTCCTCAAGGGCTAAAAAAAGAATCTTATAAAAAATTATTTTTAGTCATTTCGCAAAATTTATTAACATCTAGAAGTCAAAGATTAGAGGGATCTTCATCTGAAGTCATTGATGTTTCAGGTCTAGAATATTTTAAATCAGAATACTTAGATCAGTGGTATTTTCTTGAGGATAAATACCACTACTTATATTTAGAAAAAAATAAAATTTTAAAAGATGATATTTTAAAATATTTAATGGATGCGTCGACTCAAATTAGAACTTATCAAAAAGTTCCACTAAAGAGATCCGTTCATGAAATGTATACTATATTAAATATCAAAACGAATTTAAGTTATGACCCAGCCTCTCATATTATTATCACTGGAAAAAAAGAGGATGTTTATGATTATTCAAGTCTTAATATTTTAAACTCAATGAGGATGGTTTCAAAGTGGGTGATCAATTCATTTTCGATGTCTCAAGAGCCATTTGAAATTTTAAAGGGGATTAGTCAATCTGAAGTTCAAGTGCTTTATGATCAAGTTAAAGATTTTTTTGTCGATTTAGAAATGTTAAGGCCAAATGATTTAAAATTTGCTAACAATCGTTTTGTTGAGGGAAATTTATTTACGCCCAGTGCTGTCAGTGATTCGTATTTATCTTTTAATGAAACGGTCGAGCTGTTGGCATTAATCTATTCAGGAATGAATATTGATCAAGAACAAAAGAGAAAACTAAAAGAAAGTCAGTGTCTTCCTCAGGTAAGATATTATGTGACGACGGAGCTTTCAAAGGATTGTTTTTTAAAAGTCTATCGAGAACAAATGACAGAATCCTTAGGCTCTATGCCTGACCTTAAATTATTTGGACTCTCTAAAGTTGAATCTTGTGATGGATTTGAATAACGAATCGGAGACAAATAGTGAAGAAGTTCTAGAGCCCTTTGCTAATAAAACCTATAAACGCTATTTTGATAATGTTTTACTCGCGGCAAGCCAAATCTTACCAGAAGAAACAAAACTTGAAGTGGGTGATGTCTTTTTAGTTCCATTTGTTCTTCAGCATATTGAAATGATTTTTTCACGATTTGATGTGAATCAAGATGGTCTTATTGATCGTTCTGAATCAGAGCTGGCATTTCCTGTATTTAAAGGCATTTTATTAGAAGTTCTATCTAAAAAAGACATAAAATTAAATGATGATGGGTTAAAGGACTTTTTTAAGTTTTTACTTTATAAGGGTAAAATTCCACATAAAGATGACGATTTAATTAAGTATTGGTTGGAATTTAAAGTGGGACGTTTTTTTAATAAGAAATGGAATGTTCGTGCTGACAGAATGAATGTTTCTCAAATTTTGGCAGATTTAGCTCGACAGGTGCGAACGACGGGAATTATGTCAAAAACTCTTAAGAAGCTCGTAAGTGATTAAAATTTATTCTTCCACATCATAGATTCAACTGGTAGTGGGGCTTTGGTATTGTACTTTGCGCTGCCCTTTTTATTGTAGGGTGTTAGTATTTGACCGCTTACGTCAAAATAGATCAATTGTCCGATTGGCATTCCAGCATAAATCCGGACTTTCTGTTTAACTGAGATTTCGAGGGTCCAATAATTGCAAAATCCAACATCGCCTTTACCTGCTGTGGCATGAATATCAATACCAAGACGGCCAACACTGGATTTTCCCTCTAAAAAAGGAACATGGGCTAGGGTCTCTGTATACTCTTCTGTCACACCCAAATAAAGCATATTGGGGTCTAAAACAAAACCATCTTTTGGTATCTCAAACATACGAATTTGATTGTGTTTTTTAGCATCAAGCACCTCGTCTTCATATATGCCTAGGGTTTTACCCAGATGCACATCGTAGGAATTGGTGCCAAGACAGCTGCGATCAAATGGAGAAATCGAAATCAGACCATTTTCTATAGAGTCCAGTATCTTTTGGTCCGAAAGAATCATTATTTTGTTTCTCTATGAACTGTATGACGCTGAAGATTTGGATTATATTTCTTTTTTTCCATTCTTCCAGGCGTTTTTTGCTTGTTTTTAGTTGTTGTGTAGCGTGAAACGGGTTTTCCCTCGGATCGGGCCTCGGTGCACTCTAACGTAATGATAATTCTACCTTTTTTCTTAGCCATATTAACTCCCTGCGAGAAATTCTACGAATTTCCTTGTTCAAGATCGCAAAACCTATCAAATTAAATATTGAACATCAATAGAAAAGTTTCAATGGGGGGTTGAATTGTTTCAAATGAGAGGTTTTTTTCAAAAACAGTTTCTAAGCGTTATTTTTCTTCAAAGTTGTTCTCTTTGTTTTTCTCTCTCTGTTCATGCCAAATCCACAGAAAAAGTCCTTTCATCAAATTACAACGGAATCTATGAGGGCCAGAGCCTACGTCAACGGTCTTTAGAAGAAATACTCTCAACAGTAAAACCCAATACGGTTATTTTATTGGGAGAGAATCATGGTGTTCTTGAACACAAAAATCAGCATCTTCAAATCTTAAATCAACTGCGTCATCAGGGTCTTAAGGTTTCTGTAGGGTTGGAGTTTTTAGATTATCGAAATCAAAAAGAGGTGGATCTTTACCGGCAAGGTTATTTAAAAGAATCAGACTTTTTGAACCAGGTTCAGTGGGGGGGCGTGTCTTTTGATTTTTATCGAGAGCAACTGCAATTTCCAAAATATGAGCAGGGTGAGTTTTCATTGGCCCTCAACCTCTCGCGCCAAGTGACTAATAAGGTCATGCGCCATGGGCTATTATCCTTGAGTCCCGAAGAGAGTTCATGGTTGCCTCCTCAATTTGAGTTGGGCCGTGAAATTTACAAAAAACGTTTTACAGAGAGCATTCCTCATAAAATCCCAGAGGATAAGTTAATAAATTGGTTTACAGCTCATTGTCTATGGGATGATACGGTGGCTTGGACGATTTCTGATTTTATGAAAAATAACCCGGATCAAGTTCTTGTAGTGGTTATGGGGGATTTTCATATTCAATATGGTGGTGGTTTGCCAGACCGTCTGCAGAAGAGATGGGGAGGTGTTCAAATGAGCCTTTCACAGTTAAACTCTTGGGGAGCTAAAGATAAAGAAATTGAAGAGATATTAAAGCCTCATCCAGAATATGGACCAAGAGCGGACTATATTTGGGTTGCCGAGGCTCCAGAAGAAGTTGAGTCTCCGTTTGAAGTGTTTTTTAAATTATTAATGAATGAGTAAAAGGAGTTTGAAATGTATCCCTTTGATACCAAATTTTTAGTGGCAGATGATATGTCCGCGATTAGAGACCTAGTAAAGGGTCATTTAAAGTCTATGGGATTTAAAAGAATTGTAGAGGCAGATAATGGAGAACTGGCCTATAAAATTTTAGAAGATGAGCTCAAAAACCAATCCCCAATCGAGTTTGTTATTTCTGATTGGAATATGCCGAAAATGACAGGCCTAGATTTTTTAAAAAAAGTGAGGGCTTCATCAATTTATGGAACCTTACCTTTTATTCTACTCACTTCAGAGTCCGAGCGAGAACAAGTGACTGAGGCTGTTTTAGCTGGAGTTTCACAATATATTGTAAAACCGTTTACGCCTAAAATGATTGAAGATAAAATTAAGTCTGTATGGGAGAAAAATTTAAAAAAATGAATTATAAATTGTTTGATTCCTCTTTAGATGGTGTGGTGGTCGTCGATGAAGAAAACCGTGTGATTTATGCAAATCCCTTAGCTATGCAATGGTGTGGGGGTTCGGTTAGAAAGTTTCGTCAAAAACCTAAATTTGAAGAAGTATTTGCTTTTCGAAGTGCTGTCGTTGAAGAGGATATTAAAAAAATTACCTCTGCGACCGCCTATAAAGAGATTGAATTTGATCATCAAAAAGAAAATGGAGATAGTGAATTGATGCTTATGCAAGTTTCAGTTCAGCCCGAAGAAGAGTCCGGTGAATCCAAACATTGGATTTATTTTATTAGAAATAATACTTTAGAAACGCGATTGCGAAACAAATACATTTCAGAACAGCATGCTAAACAACATTTTCGATTGGCTGCAGAGACAGATGCGTTAACTGGTATTTCAAATAAAAAATATTTTTGGGATAAGTTTAATGAAAGTTTTGCCGTAGCCAGTTCTGCAGGCTCGACGTTTAGTCTGATTTTTTTTGATTTAGATAATTTTAAAAAACTAAATGATACCTATGGGCATTTTGCTGGCGATTTTGTTCTTAAAGAAACGGCATCTATTATTGAAAGTGAAATGTTAAGAAGTGGTGACGTTTTCGCCCGCTTTGGCGGAGAAGAATTTGTTGTCATACTTAAGCGCTGCAATATTGAAAATGGATTAAGGGTCGCTGAACGGATAAGGCAACGGATTGCTGATCATAAGTTTATATATGAAAAGCACACACTCAGCGTGACTATTTC
>DAIRER010000522.1:0-1618 GCA_036795495.1 Pseudobdellovibrionaceae bacterium
AGATGTAGCAAAAGGGAACTCCATCGGGGGCTTTTGTATCTAAGTAAGGGATGAAATTTTCAAAAAAGGTCCGGCCCCAAAGAATTTTTTCAACTCCAGCAGGAAGTGGAAGCGAATGATTTGGAGGTAAACAGAGCGATGGATTTATAGTTACATAGAGCTCCCAATCCATATTGTAAGAGGGGTTGACGCTGACAAATATTCCATCCGTTCGCCCCGTACTTGCTGTAAGTGTGTAAGCTAAAGAGGATGGAGTGGGGTTTAATATACTCACAAAACCTGAACTTGGAGAACTCGAAGAGCCCGAAGGACCTGGAGATCCAGGAGATCCTGGCGGCGGAGTGGGCCAAGGATAGGGTGGTGGTGTGGGTGTAGGTGCCGGTGGTGGAGTCGGCGTAGGGGTTGGTGTTGGAGTTGGTGTAGGTGTGGGCGGTGGAACATAGCCATCTGTTTTACATGGAATACAGGGGCCAAATCCTGAACAAATTCTACTGCCGTTGAGATCAATGCAAGAATTGTTTTTTATTTGAGTAGAATAACTGCAAATTTGTGAACTGGTACTAAATCGTCCCGCCATGCCCGTGCAAGAAATATTACCACCTGTTGGTGGCGTTGGCGCTGGAGTTACGGGGGGAGGCACAGGAGTAGGAGTGGGAGTGGGAGTTACGGGCGGTGGGATTGGCGAAGGCGGCGTCCATTTTCCATCTCGACAGACAGTGCAGGGAGCAGCTCCGGAGCAGACTTCTATGTCATTTAATGTGGCACAACGAGCCGGTGTTAATCGACTGACTTTTGTGCAAATTTGTTCTGCCGAGGTAAAGAGGCCATCGATATTATCACAAGTGATACTGCTTAATTGTGAGGGTGTTTTATCTGGATCCTCTTGAGCCGGAGGTTGTTGTGGGACATCGATAGATTCAAATTGATTTGAACAACCCAAAAGAAATGAAATTAAAGTTGAGGTCATGAAGAAATAAAAAAAATGAATAAATTGTTTATTCAAAGCCCCTCCTTTATTGGGTTTCAAACATATTCAGTTGAGCCTTGCTGTGAATCAGTGTAATAAATAAACAAGAGTTTGCAAAGGTTGAATGCTCTAAAAAAGAAATTCGGGGGCGCTATGCGGCAATATAGTATATTTAAAATCATAGGTTTAAACCTAAACCTAAATTTAAACTTTCGTTTGAGTGTCTGTTTAGGTTTAAGTTTTTTTATCCTGTCTTGTTCCCCTTATGTCGAACAGGCTCAAAAGCAAGCTCCAAGAAAAGAAGTGCCAACCAAGCCAACGCCCCCACAAAATCAAGATTTTGAAGCGCCTATAGAATATGTTTGGACTTATAAAAGCTCATTAGGTGAAGCCAATGGTGTTGAGCTTCAACAATGTCCTGCTGACTTTCACATTGATAAGACGTGTTTAAAAAAATTAGAAGTTTGTCAGAGGGGTATATCAGTCTATTCTTGTTTGCCTCAAAATTTAGAAGTGAGAATCTACGGTACGGTAACAGATGAATCCGGGTTACCTGTGCGTGGGGCTCAAATATTTTCACTAATGTCTTTGCCCATTGGAAAAGAACAATGGATGGCAGAAACAAAAGAAAATGGTCAATTTGTTGTAAAA
>DAIRER010000059.1:0-8201 GCA_036795495.1 Pseudobdellovibrionaceae bacterium
CTAAGGTCAAAAAGATTTGGATAGTTGGTGGTAAAGGCCACCGACCCATAAAGATTAAAGGGAATTTCAGGGGTTTGAAGCTTCTGTTCAAAAAAATAAATGCCTTCAGGCGTTCGAGCATCATCTCTGCGCAATTTATCCCCATCATTTTTTCCAATATCTGCAGGGTATTCCATAAGTTTTTGTAATTGATCTTTTTGTTGGTATACAAAAAGTTTGCGCTGAGATTTGTCCACAACAAAGGCATTGGGAGAAAAGGCATCGGTATCAGAAATTTGAAGTAAACCCGCAGGCAACTCGTCGGGCGCAGCTGACACCCCCTGAGATACAACACTCAGAAAAAAAATAATTCCCGTAAAATTCAATATGAACATTACTTTATTAGAGACCAGGACCCTTTTTGTTGTCAAGGCGAGTTATGAAAGTCCGATCAGAAGTTAATGGTCCGACGTCTTGCTTGGGTTTGATAGACTTTTTGGTGGCGTCATATTGGGGCGAAGGTTTCCTCGGTGACAAAAATAACAAGTGGCCTCTTCGTATTTTTTTCCGTCAAAGCCCTGATCTTTGAGAAGTTCAACGGCTCGCATATGATCCAGAGCCACTTTGAAGGCTTTTTTTGCATTGTCTTTGTAGTTTTTTGTCAAATGACAAGTTGTACAAGTGACCCCCAATTCCTTGGAGATCTGCAGCATTTCTTCTCTTGTTGCCAGCTCCTGAGCTTTGATTTCTTCTAGGCTTTGTGCTGAGCTTATGTTTGAACATAAAAACAGAAAGAGTCCAAAGCTCAAAATTCCAAGATTTCGATAGGCTCTTGGTGTTTGAATAGAGAAGTTTTTAAAAGAGTTTTGTATTGCGTTAGAACTCATATTTTTCATGGGTTACCTTTTTTAGTCGCTCCGCTTTAGAGTCTTTTCATTGGGGGTTCAATTTACTGAAATTTTAGGTTCAATTTCAAGGAAGTACAAATCCTTCTTTGATTGACTGGATTTTACCTACAGTGTACGTCTTAGAAACTGGACTTTGGGACATAGGCGTAACCCCAAAAGAAACGGGAGTTTTTTAAATGAAAATCAATTTTCTACAAGATTTAAATACGGTGGTCAGTCTTAGTAAAAGTCGAGGCTTTGTTTTTCAAAGCAGTGAGGTTTACGGAGGCTTAGCCAGTTGTTGGGATTATGGACCCTTGGGATCTTTGATGAAACTCAATGTAAAAAAAGCTTGGTGGAACGCCATGACTCGTCGAGCGGATATTGTGGGTCTTGATGCTGCTATTTTAATGCATCCGACCGTCTGGAAAGCCAGTGGCCATGTGGATGGATTTTCAGATCCACTGGTGGATTGCAAGGATTGTAAAACTCGATTTCGATCGGACAATACAGAAAGTTATTTGAACGAAAAAAAGTGTCCCCAGTGTGGTTCTAAAAATTTATCGGAGCCTCGTCAGTTTAATCTTATGTTTAAAACTCATATGGGTCCTGTTGAAGACAGTGGTTCTACAATTTATCTGCGTCCTGAAACAGCCCAAGGTATTTTTGTTAATTTTGCAAACTGCCAGGCTACGTCTCGATATAAAATTCCATTTGGTATTGCTCAAATTGGAAAATCTTTTCGTAACGAAATCACTCCAGGAAATTTTATTTTTAGAACCCGTGAATTTGAACAAATGGAGATGCAGTATTTTGTGAAACCCGGAACGGATGAAAGTTTTTTTGAAAGTTGGAAAGAAACACGCTGGAACTTTTATTTAAAGTACGGTCTTAAAAAAGAGAATTTAAGATTTCAACCTCATGGCCCTGGAGAGCTTGCTCATTATGCGAAAGCGGCGGTAGATGTTCAGTATAAATTTCCCATGGGATTTAGTGAACTTGAGGGAATTCATAATCGGTCTGATTTTGATTTATCTCAACACACTAAATTTTCAGGAAAAAAACTAGAATATTTTGATGATAAAACTCAAGAGCGCTTTGTTCCCTACGTAATTGAAACCGCCGTGGGTTGTGATCGTTTATTTTTAGCTTTTTTGTGTGATGCCTATCGAGAGGAAATCACTCAAGACGAAAAAGGAGAAGACAAGCGCGTTGTTCTGGGGCTTCATCCTGAAATTGCTCCGATTAAAGTGGCGATTTTTCCGCTATCGAAAAAAGAAGAGCTTACAAGTATTGCTGAAAAAGTGCGCCAAGAATTGGCTGAAGATTTTGATGTGGTATATGACGAAGCTGGCTCCATTGGAAAACGTTATCGACGTCAGGATGAGATTGGGACACCTTTTTGTGTCACTATAGATTTTGATACTTTGAATGATCAAGCGGTAACGGTACGACATCGCGATAAGATGTCTCAAGAGCGCGTTTCGTTATCCAATTTAAGTGACTATATAAGAAAAAGCTTAAAAAGCTTTGTATAAGAAAAAGCTTAAAAAGTTTTTAAAAGTTCTAAAATAAGGGGGAGATATGAATTCAGAAAATAATATCCAAGAAGCAAAAGGGTCTGCAAAGACAGGTCTTCAAGCCTCACTGCCAGAAAAGTTCGTCTACTTTTTTGCAACGAATGACTCTGAAGGGAACGCCGGAATGAAGAGTCTTTTGGGCGGAAAGGGCGCCAATCTTGCTGAAATGTGTGCTTTGGGAATTCCCGTTCCTCCTGGTTTTACGATATCCACAGAGATTTGCACAAAATTTAATGAAATTGGTGGGTTTTTACCTGAGGGGGTTAAACCGAAAGTGATGGAAGCTGTAAATAAAATGGAAAAGCTTCTTGGAAAAAAATTTGGAGACTCTTCGGATCCTCTATTGCTTTCTGTGCGTTCCGGGGCGCGGGCCTCTATGCCTGGAATGATGGATACAATATTAAATTTAGGTCTAAATGATACCACGGTCGAAAGTTTATCAAAGGCTTCTCAAAACCCACGATTTGCATGGGATTCGTATCGCCGTTTTATTCAGATGTATTCCGATGTGGTGATGGGCATGAATTCCAGTCTGTTAGAAGTCACGTTGGAAGACCTCAAAGAAGAAAAAAAATACAAATTGGATACGGACCTTACAGCAGAGGATTTGAAATTATTAGTTAAAAAGTTTAAAGCTCTTGTTCAACAAATGACGGGACAAAGTTTTCCAGTGGATCCATTGGAGCAACTTTGGGGCGCGGTTTCTGCAGTTTTTAAAAGTTGGAATACGCCTCGTGCGATCACCTATCGTGAACTTCACAGCATTCCTAGTTCGTGGGGGACCGCTGTAAATATTCAAGCGATGGTTTTTGGAAATCAAGGAGAAGATTCAGCAACGGGGGTTGCCTTTACTCGGGATCCCTCAACGGGAGAAAAAAAGTTTTACGGAGAATTTTTAATTAATGCCCAGGGTGAGGATGTTGTTGCGGGAATTCGCACCCCTCAACCAATTACAAAAGAAGCGGCTCTGAAAAGCAGTGGATTAAAATCCTTAGAAGAGATGATGCCTGAGGCTTATCTACGCCTTGTTGAAATTTATAAAAAACTAGAAACTCATTACAGAGACATGCAAGATATTGAGTTTACGATTGAAAAAAATAAACTTTGGATGCTTCAAACGCGCACGGGTAAACGAACCGCTCGCAGTGCTTTACGTATTGCCTGTGACATGATGGATGAAAAATTAATCACTCAAGATGAGGCCCTTCTGCGCTTAGATCCGAAATCTTTGGATCAGCTGTTGCATCCGACTCTGGATCCCAAAGCAGAAAAAGTTTTATTAGCGAAAGGATTGCCCGCTTCTCCTGGTGGAGTGTTTGGAAATATTGTTTTTACAAGTGAAGACGCAGTGGCCTGGCGAGAGAATGGCAAAAAAGTGATTCTTGTGCGTGTGGAAACTTCGCCAGAAGATATTGCAGGTATGGTGGCCTCTCAGGGGATTTTAACAACCCGCGGAGGGATGACCTCACACGCCGCGGTTGTGGCTCGTGGCATGGGAAAGTGCTGTGTGGCGGGTTGTGGTGACGTCCTTGTGGACTATAGAACCGAAACACTCAAGGTTAAGGGGTATGTTTTAAAAAAAGGAGACATCTTAACTTTGGATGGCGGAACCGGTGAAGTTTTTCTTGGAGAAGTGAAAACGGTAGAACCGGTTTTAGATGAGCATTTTGAACGTATTATGAAAATGGCGGATCAAGTGAAAGCTTTAAAAGTCCGTGCGAATGCGGACACTCCAAAGGATGCTGAAACGGCACGCCGTTTCGGAGCTGAGGGGATTGGTCTTTGCCGAACAGAGCATATGTTTTTTGGTCCACATCGCATTGATGCCGTTCGTGAAATGATTGTGGCCGATAATGTTCCGGACCGAGAAAAGGCCCTAGAAAAGCTACTGCCTATGCAGCGTGAGGATTTTGTTCAGTTATTTAAAATTATGGATGGTTATCCTGTGACCATTCGCTTATTGGATCCTCCCCTTCATGAGTTTGTGCCTCAACGGGATCCGGACATTAAAGAGTTGGCCACGCGGATGGGAAGTGATTTTGATAAATTAAAATCTAAAATCAAAGCTCTGCATGAGTTTAATCCTATGTTAGGACATCGGGGATGTCGATTGGCCATTACCTACCCAGAAATTTACCGAATGCAAGTGCGGGCGATTGCCGAAGCCACTGCTGCAATCATTAAAGAGGGTAAAACACTGTCTCCTGAAATTATGATTCCATTGATTTTAAGTGAAAAAGAGTTGGAACTTTTGCGTGAACTGACGGTGTCAGAGGTAGAAAAAGTCAAAAAGGAGCAAGGCGTCCATTTTGAATATACCGTAGGAACTATGATTGAACTTCCGCGCGCCGCAATAACTGCTGAAAAAATAGCGGAATATGCCGATTTTTTCAGCTTCGGGACTAATGATTTAACTCAAACCACCATGGGTCTTTCCCGTGATGATTCTGGAAAATTTTTAAGTAGTTACGTGACTCAGGGGCTCTTGCCCGTAGACCCCTTTGTAACCATTGATCGCGAGGGAGTTGGATTTCTTGTAAAAACCGGTATTGACTTAGGCCGAAGGTCTAGGCCAGATTTAAAGGTTGGAATCTGTGGTGAACATGGGGGAGATCCTGACTCTATTGAGTTTTTTAATTCGGTAGGGATGAATTATGTCTCTTGTTCTCCTTATCGGGTGCCCATAGCAAGATTAGCGGCTGCGCGTGCTGAAATACAAAAAAGTGCAGCTCAGCAACGAAAGGTACAACATTGAGAATTAAAAAACTTGAACTTATAGGGTTTAAATCATTCAAAGACCGTACAGTGATTCAATTTGATGGTGGGATCACCGGGATTGTTGGCCCTAATGGGTGCGGAAAATCCAATATCGTGGATGCCTTGATGTGGGTTATGGGCGAGATGTCGGCCAAGGATTTACGGGGTTCCAGCATGACAGATGTTATTTTTGCCGGAGCCGAAGGCTTTGCACCCTTAGGGATGTGTGAGGTTTCTCTGACTTTGGAAAATGACGGGGGTCCTTTTCCTTTAAAATATGCTCGTTTTAGTGAGTTGATGGTGACTCGAAAACTTTACCGTAGTGGAGAGGGTGAGTATTTCATTAATAAAGAACCGGCTCGACTTAAAGATGTTCAAGAAATTTTTATGGATACGGGGGCTGGTTCTAAGGGGTTTTCCATTATTGCCCAAGGGATGATTGGAAAGATTATTACTTCTAAACCCGAAGATCGTAAAATGCTGATCGAAGAGGCTGCAGGGATTACAAAATTTAAAGCCCGCAAAAAAGAATCTCAACGAAAACTTCAATCAACAGATCAAAATTTAGTGCGCCTTCAGGATATTATCGGTGAATTAAAACGTCAGATTGATTCATTACAAAGGCAAGCACAAAGAGCGGAGCGCTATCGCAATTTAAAAAATCAAATCGAGGATTTGGATCTTTTGATTGCGACAAATCAGTTTAAAGATCTTCGCGCCATCGGAGATCAGGCTCATCAGTTGGTGATGGAACTTCATTCTGTCGATGCTCAAGGGTCCAATGATTTGGGGCAATTGGAATCAGAACTAGAAATATTACGATTGGAAATTTTAGAACAAGAAAAATCCGTTGAGGATTTACAGAATGGTTTTTATGTTCGACAGGGGTTAACCTCCAAAAAAGAATTAGAAATTCAGGAATTGCGTTTTGAAATTGAGCAAGCTCGCCGTAATGAAAAGATGACGGGAAGCTTAATGCAAGAGCAACAAGCCCGACAAGAGCTTTTGACTCGAGATCAAGAGCAACTGTCCGTGCGTTCAGAAGAGGTATTAGTGCAAGTAGACTCTTTGCGTGAAGAGTTTACTTCTAAAAATGAAGTTTATCAAAACTCACAATCTCGAATTCAAGAAATTGATGAGGAGTTAACAACAACTCGACGGGACTTGTTTGCTATTATGCAAACAAAAACTTCATTAGAAACAAAGGTCCAATCTTTAAACTCACAAAAAGAAGATGTTGAAGAAAAATCTACAAATGAACAGCTCGTTTTGATTGAACTTCAAAATAAAAAAACTGAATTTGAACAGAGAAAACAAAAAACATTTGAAGAGTTTGAAAGTGAAAAACAAAATTTAAATTTAAAAACTTCTGAACTTGAAACCAGCGAAGGTCTTAAGCGTCAGAAACAAATTGAAGTCGAATCAATAAAAATAGATGTGGATGAGTTTAAAAATGAACTCAATGAAGTCACTAGCCGACTTTATGGTCTCGAAGATTTACAGTCCAACTTCGAAGGTTTTCAAGAGGGCGTAAAGAGTGTGATGTTGTGGCAAAAAGCTAAACTTGAATCCACAAAAATCGAACAGCTTCATGCCGATGGTTCGGTTTCTATTACAGAGCAGCCTGTTTATATGAAGCCTGTATCTGAAATGGTAGAGGTTCCAGAAAAATATGAAGTGGCTATGGAAGCCGCTTTAGGAAATCGTTTGCAAATTTTATTGGCTCAGGGGACAGAGCTTACGTTAGAGGCTGTTGATTATTTGAAAGAAAAAAAATCAGGCCGTTCTAGTTTTTTAACTGAAGAAAATTTCAATTTACATTCAAAAGAGGCTTCCTTTAAAAAATCTCCAGAAAATGAGCCTGGAGTTGAAGCTATTTTAGGACAGGTCATTCAGTATTCAGGACATCATGAACAGGTTGTCAAAAACTTAACAGAAGGGGTTGCCGTAGTGGACTCAGTTCGCTCGGCACTTAAGTTAAGACCTTTGTATCCTCAGTGGACTTTTGTGACCTTAGAAGGCGATACACTAACTTCAGATGGAGTTTTGACGGGTGGTTCAGCTGAGGCTGCAGACAGCGGAATGCTTCGTCGCCACCGTGAGATTAAGGAGTTAACCTCCAAAAAGAATGAATGGGCAGGTAAATTAGCGCTTTCACAAACTGTTCTTCTAAAACTAGAAAATGAGTTAAAAGAACTGACTTTAGCTTTTGAGCAAGCTCAAAAAAACAAAACAGAACAGGAAATTAAGTTAGCTGAAAAGCGAAAAGATTTTGAACGGTCTGAATATGAGTTATCTAACGCCGAAACGGCAGTGTCTCGACAAGAACGTGAATGTAGTAAATTGCAAGCACAGGTTTTAGACCTTGAAAAAAAGGTTGAGGATCTACAAGTTCACTTGGATGAAGCTCTAGAGAAAAAAGAAAATTTGGAGCAAATCTCAGAAGAATTAAGTTCTGAATTAGATAATATTCGATTGGGCTTTACGGATTTACAGACTGAGATCATGGATCTTAAAGGAAAATTAGCCTCTAAAGAGCAAGAATCTCATGGCCTTTCTAAACAACTAGAAATGGTCAATCGTTCTTTAGAAGATTTAAACTCTCAGATTTCAAAAATGTCTGGGGACGCTCAGATGTTTTCTCAGCAAATGACGGATAGTCAAATCACTCTTGAGCATAAGCGGATTGAGTTTGATCGTTTGGTTAGTGAGGTTGAAGATTATAAACAGCAATTGGCTGAAGCTCAAAACCTTTATGAAGTTCAATCAGAAAACGTCCGAGAACGTGAAGATCAGGTGCGAAAACTACAAAGTGTCAAAAATGAACGTCAAACTAAAATGAATGATGCTTTGATGAAGTTAGAGCAGACAAAACTTAAAGAACAATACCTCGTCGATCAAGTGCGCGAGAAGTATATGTTTAATATTGAAGATATTTTAATGAGATTTGTCGACCGAGTGTACGATCTTCAAGAAACTGAAGCCAACTTAAAAGATT
>DAIRER010000523.1:0-1611 GCA_036795495.1 Pseudobdellovibrionaceae bacterium
AACAAAAGGTAAATCCTTATGCGTGCATTTTCGAGATCGTTATTATGAATTTCCAAAAAATGAAGTGATTTTACTTCCTATCGTAAATACAAGTGTTGAAGAACTTTCAAAATATCTATTAGATAAGTTATCGGCTCAGCTCTCCCAATATTCACTTAAAGGTCTAAAGATCACTATTGCTGAAACTCGTGGCCAAGCCGCGACATTAACGAACTTCTTCTAGGGAGAGTTCTTTAACCGCTCGATACTTCCAAAAACAAATATAAAGTCCTTGATTTATTTTCTCAAGAATTCGTTCTTCAAATAAATCAGGACTTCCGTCGCAGCTAATAGGACCGAAGTCACCAAAATTTACGACCTGACTAATTTCCCAAGAATAAGGGGCTGATTTTTTTGAAAATAAATTTCTATTATAACTTTGTTTTGCCAATGAAGCAGACGCAAATATGATTTTTTCTAATGCAGGATTTTGAATCTGTTCTCTGAATTTATTAATAAGTGTTTCATCTTGAACTCTAATTATATAACTTTCTTGATAATCTCTAGGGATAGAGTTTTTAGGTGCCATCAAAAAATATCTATGCAATGGACTAGGTTCTGGACGCGGTGTTGTCTGCCCTTGGCTTTTGAGCCAAAATGGTTTCTGATTTGCAGAATAAATTATAAGTGAATTCATACGAGCTTCTGATTTAATGATTAATTTTGAACCTTTATCGATTTTTTTGATTTTAAAAGTTAAAGTTTCATAATAGGTGCTTAAAACGTCTTCTTGAGAGTCAAGAATCTCTCCAGAAGAGGATATTTGTGTGATTTGTATTTTTTGAGGTCCTGGATATAAGTTTAAAACATAAAGATCGATAGAGGATAAGACTGGAATCTTTTCTAAAGAATATTCAACCAAAGAATGTGCATGGGTATTTAATGGTATTGCGATTTCTTCGTTTTTAATTTTACACAAAGCTTTGATTTTTAGTGATGTGGATCTTGTTTTAATACGTGAGGATTTAACTTGATCATAGTACTCAGACCATCTGATTTTTTCGATACTTTTGGGCGATATTAAAAAATGAGTTTCATCGACTTGATCTTCTATCGGGATTTCAATCCAGAGAGATTCACTTTCAAGACTTGTATTTGTCACTTCAAGTACAAGGTCCGAGGCTTTGCAAAAGGTGGGCAGATAATAACTTTCGGCCCAGCTATTTAATGAGAAAAACAAAAACCAGATTAAAATCTTAATACTTTGATCCATGGACTTTATATCGGTCTAGTCCAATGGAACTTAAGTCTAGATTTTAAGTTTCTTCAACAAAAAGAGAGCCCTTTTTGACCTGAACAAGGTCTCCGACAGAGGGGATCTTTTTTTTAAGATTTCCGATATGAGTGTATATTAAGTTTCTTGAAACGTCTTCTTCTCCCCAGAGTGTTCTTTCAAGTTCTTTTTTAGAAATAGCTTCACCACGATGAACCAAAAAATAGGAAAGCAGTCTGAACTCAGTAGGGGTTAGATCGATAACTTGACCCTTGTAGTGGACACTTTGGGCTTTATTATTGACTACAATTTCTAAAGTTTTATCTTCAAGCGTATTTTTTATGGCAGAGGCAAAAACT
>DAIRER010000060.1:0-8192 GCA_036795495.1 Pseudobdellovibrionaceae bacterium
ACTGAATTCTCTCTTCCCAGGATTTGACCGTCAAAGGTTTACCTTTACTGATATACATTGATTCACCATCCGAATCTGGAGCTGAGAATAAAGTTTTTCTTGTTGTTGTTTTCGAGGGAAAGCCAATGATGTAAAGGGTCTCGTCTTTTTGGATTGGGTTTTGAGATATTTGAAGTGGGGAAGACTCAATTTTATGAGTTAAATTTAATTCAATGATATCGCTGAGTCTTCCAAGATCGTTGATCATTGAATCTTTTTTTCCATCATAGAGTCGAAAGTCAGGATTTGATAAATTCAAGTAAGCCGTGTCGGTATTTAGATCAAAAAGTGGTTTCTTGTTTTGATTAACCATTTTGACGAATAAAGGAAAATTAAAGAGAACTGATTTGATTTTTGCACGGTCATTCGATTTCAATGATTTAATCTGTTCGGAAAGGGTTTCATAAAAGTTGTGGAGATTTGTATAGATTGAAACTTGGTTGTGTAACAGAAAGGCAGATCCCTCTCCCACTTGTTTGAAAACAGGGCAGATGGAATTGTGTTCTTTGAAGCATTGATCGACTTGCATTTTTTCAAACCATCGATCCTCTTTTATTATTTGGGAAAGCTTTGATTCAACAAGTTGGGAGTCCTTCATATTGAGAACAAAATCGACGTCCCCACCTTGACTTATGATTTTATATACAGATTGTGTCGCCTCTTGAACCTTCTTGGGGATTGAGGGGTCATTGATATCATAAAAGCCAGGAAAAGCTGAAACTTTGTGAGACAAGTGTAGAATAAATAGACACAATAACAATTTTAGGCTGCTCAAAATGAACCTCCGAAGAGTAAATGTTTTTAAAGATGTTACTGTATTGTCTGATGCAACTTATGTGCTCATTGAATTTATTTTTTACGGGCGTCTTTAAATCTCTTAAGAGATGAGACTTTCTTTTTTGGTAAAGCTTCACCTTGTTTTCTAGGCTTAAATTTAGGCTGAGGGACGTCCAGTTGAGCCATGAGTCGTGAATCTCTAGGTGTCACCAAATTAACGACTAAGCCGGATCGCCCGGCACGGGCCGTTCGTCCCACTCGGTGCAGATAATTTTCCATCTCTTTAGGTAAATGATAGTTAATCACTCGTCCTACAGATTCTAGGTCAAGACCGCGACCGGCAAGATCGGTGGAGATCAATAAGTTAACTTTTCCGTCTCTAAATTTTCTTAAATTGTTTCGCCGTTCGACCTTGTCCATTTCTCCCCGATAAACCAAACAAGAAATACCTTTTTCTGTGACTTCTTTTGCCAGCTTATCACACTGCTCTCGAGTATTGGTAAACACCATGGTTCCACCTTCAACTTTTTGGGATAAAATTTTTGAAAAATGAGGCCAACGTTGTCCGTCCTCTATCAAAATATTTTTAGTCGTTAAACTCGAAACAACTTTCCCACTCCCCTGGCTGCGAACAATCTCGGCCGAGAAAAACAAAGTATTCATGAGCTCCTGCACCGTTTTAGAAACTGTGGCAGAAAACAAGGCCATTTGAATCCCCTTGGGACAAGATTTAACAACAAAATTGGAGTCAGGAAGAAACCCTTGATCCAGCATTTGATCAGCTTCATCAAAAACCAAAATACGAACATCACTTAAATCAATCAATTGGCGCTCCAGCATCTGAACCAATCGGCCGGGTGTAGCTACAAGAATCTCAAAAGGTCCTGCTGTATTTTTTCGGGCATGGACGAGGGTCATTCCCCCTAAAGCAGGGCGCACTCGCAAGCGAGTTTCATGGGTAAATGTTTTAAGTACTTTTGAGACCTGCTCTCCCAGTTCACGGGTGGGAACAACAATGACAGCTCGAGGTGCATTTTCGACCTTTACAGGTTGTCCCTCGGTTTCGAGAACCTTTAACTTGTGCAGTAAAGGCAAGGCATAAGCCAATGTTTTTCCACTGCCCGTTTCAGAAACACCTACAACGGATTGCCCCCCCATCATCAAAGGAATAATATTTTCTTGAATTTCTGTAGGACGAGTTAACCCTTTTTTCGACAAAGTTTTTATTAAAGTTTCCAACAATCCAAAATCATTAAACATATGTAGCACCTGTCCTTTTCTTAATTAAAATGGAACTTAGCTTTATTTTCACACGAACCCCAGGAAAATCGTACGCTATTAATAAATAAGTCATTCAGTATGAAGAATATTTATGGTGTTATTGCAACAAGTTAACTATTTTAAAAATGCTTTTCTTTGATTCAGATAAATCTTTAGAATATAAAACATTTATATGTATTCATATTTATCTCCCATCTTATTGCTCATAGGGTCTAATATTTTTATGACACTGGCCTGGTATGGCCACTTGAAAAATTTCAAAGAATATCCTCTTTGGATTGTTATTTTAATTTCCTGGGGGATTGCCTTCTTTGAGTACTGCCTTCAAGTCCCCGCAAACCGCATGGGGGCATTACAATTTACACTACCTCAACTCAAAATCATTCAAGAGGTGATCACCGTTTTGGTTTTTCTTGGATTTAGTTACTTTTACATGAATATCCCCATTAAATTAGACTATCTCTGGGCGGGTCTATGTATGGTTGGGGCCGTCTATTTTGTTTTTCGTTGATTTAATATTCCTTTAAAAAGTATTTTTTCCATGAGGCATGATCTTGCCGCACTTTGTTTACAATTTGATTCACAATGCGGCACTTGTATGTTCTAAGAGGTCCATAAATAGAACTTACTAAACAATAACAAAAGGAGATCCCTATGAAACAACAAATCTTATTCTTACTTGCCCTAACAGTTAGCTCAAGTTTAGCTTTTGGCGCGATGAATGGCCTACATGCAACGGTTGAAGTAAAAACAAACGCTATTGCAATGAGTGGTCCCTCAGCAGTTAGTTCCGAGGAAGCTATGGCTTTAATCTTAGACGAAGCAAAGAACATGTCGAGCGAAAAAGTTCTTCAAGCCATTGGTGAACCTTGCAAGGACTCAAACTCTCTCAAAGTGGAAAAAAGTGCTGTAGATTATAAAAAATTTACTGCTCTTGTAGGTAATAATTTCACATATATTCAAGGTGTTTTAACTATTAAGTATGTATGTAATGAAATGTTGAGACCCGACCTAGTAAGATAATTCTAATTAAACTAAGCACCTAGGGTCCGTTTGAAGCTGTTTACAGATTTGTTGCAAGCTGCGGCAAAAGACAGTAAAACGCGCCCTATGAAAGAAAACTCCATGAGTACTTATTATATCCAAAAACTTAAAGAGGACTTTTCACTTAAACAGAGAGCGAACCCACATTATTCTCTTCGGTCCTACTCTAAGCATCTTGGACTCCACTCATCGACCCTCTCTCAAATTCTTAGTGGCAAAAGAGGCCTTCCACTTAAAAAGCTTAAGGACGTTGCCAATAAATTAACTCTTACTCCTAAAGATCAGACCCTTTTTTTTGAAAGTGTCTTAAAAGTCAAAACTCGAATTGATGAAATAAAAATTGACCCCTTGGATGATCGTTTTATTCTGGATGAGTCTTATTTCAAAATTATATCCGAGTGGGAACATTATGCAGCTCTCTCTCTCATGGATTTAGATAATTTTAAAATGAGCCCCGAGACAATTTCTCAACGTTTAGATATTCCAAAAAATAGAGCCGAAGTCGTCATCCATAACTTATTGACCAGTGGTCTTATCGTCAAAGATGGAACAAAAAACTATAAAAAAACGCATGAGAACATTCGAACCACAGAAGATGTGAAATCCAATGCCCTCCAAAAAGCTCATAAAGAGATTCTCAATATGTCCATCCATAAACTAGATGATATTGACCTTGAGCTTCGTGATTTTTCAGCAATAAGAATGGCTCTTGATATGGAAAAGCTTCCCGAATTAAAAACTATTATCAGAGAGTTTCGACAAAAAGTATCTGCCCTTACTAAAACGGGCCATAAAACAGAAGTTTATCAGTTATCCATTCAACTCGTCCCACTTACAAAATTAGAAAAAACAAAAAAGGAGATTCGCCCATGAGAACAAATCTTATTATTACCATTTGCCTACTTATTTCAGCACAAATCATTCCCTCACTTTCAAGTGCCTCTGGTGAACTTGGAAATGGAGGATTCTTATACTCAAGAACCTCAAAAGTTCTTTTAGAACAAGCTCAAAAATCTTTAAAACAGGATCTGGCTTTAACACTAAACTTCAAAGAAGAGCCCGTATATGTATCGAGTGGATGTCGCAAAAGAATTGATCTGAACGAACTCAACCAACTGATCTCTAATATTTCTTATAACTACAATACACATGCTTCAGCAATAAATCCTGATGGAATGTCTGAACCAAAATATTTCAACATCCAAGATAAAAAAAACATCGAAGCCACACAAATCTATTTTGCAAGCTTCGTAGATAGTTATTTTAGATATTTAGACGCCCTACAAGAAAATGATATTGTCGCTCAAGAAAAAATTCTAACCCCTATCCGCCTGGCTGCAATTCATGAAGCCTTACACTTGTTTGGTTACAATGAATTTGAAGCCAGAAGTTGCAGCCTTGAAGTCAACCATGCTATTGAAATGACCAATACTAGTAAAAAGGCACGTTATACTTCAAATCTGATTAAAACAAACACACTTATTTTGAGTGAAAAGTTTGAGTCCACTCAATGTTTAACATCTAAACGACTGAAAGAAATCCAAGATATGAAAAGATATTCAAATTTTATGGTCCCAATCTTTCAAACACCTGAATATCTATTGATAGAGTGTATGCATCGACGTATGGGCCCAATAACTCCGTTAAATAAAGATCCACGCTCCATACAATTTATGAGAGAAGATCTTTCGAGAGTTCTAGCAGAGGCCAGCGACTTAAAAGAAGTGGCCCGTTATCTTAATACGGTCATAAAGTTTTCTTTTTTAGAAGCTTTGCCAGAATAGAAGAAATTGAAACGTTTTTGTAAAAGAAGTGGTGACCCCAAACGGACTTGAACCGCTATCGACCGTTTAGGAAACGGTAGCTCTATCCTGTTGAGCTATGGGGTCGTAAGGCGAACATACACTTAGGTAGCTTCGTCGTCCAGCTCATCTTCATCCATTGAACCTAGGCCGTATTTTTCGACACGATAGCGCATAGATCTAAAAGTGATATGTAATAACTTTGCGGCTTTCTTTTTAGTGCCATTTGCTGCATGAATGGCTTTTATCAATAATTCTTTTTCAATTTGTCCTAGGACTTTATCAATCTCTACACCCTCAGGGCCAATCTCTATTTCACCAGCTGAAGCCATTTTACGTCCCGAAGTCGTTGTCACCATTGGAGGTAAAGACTCGGGCAAAATGACGGCTCCGCTCTCTAGAGCCACCGTCCGTTCAATCATATTTTCAAGTTCTCGAACATTTCCAGGATAATCATACTTTTGCATGACCACCATGGCTTCTTGACTGATCTGAGTAATGTTTTTTGTTAACCGCTCGTTGTATTTTTTAAGAAAATGATTTGCTAAAATAGGAATATCTTCTTTTCGCTCACGCAATGCCGGAGTTCTTATTTGAATCACATTTAATCTATAAAACAAATCCTGACGAAATGATCCTTTGTCCACCATTTCATCTAAATTTCGGTTTGTGGCAGCAATAATTCGCACTTCAACTTTTTGATCATCTGTGGCTCCCACTCGGCGGATCACTCGCTCTTGTATGGCTCTTAAAAGTTTTACTTGAATAGAAAGTGGAAGCTCCCCCACTTCATCTAAAAATAAAGTTCCGCCATCTGCCACTTCAAATAATCCTTCTTTGTCAGAAATGGCGCCTGTAAAAGAACCTTTTTTATGACCAAACATTTCTGATTCCATTAAGTTTTCAGGAATGGCGCCGCAATTGATGGTGACAAAAGGTTTATCTTTAAGAGGCCCATTAAAATGAATGGCTTTGGCGACGACTTCTTTTCCGGTCCCTGACTCTCCCGTAATCAAAACATTTGTTGAAGTCTGCGAAACTCTTTTAATTAAACTAAAAACTTCATTCATCGCAGAAGAGTTTCCGATAATATTGTGAAAACCATATTCTTTAGTCAGTTCTTTTTTAAGAACTTTATTTTCTGCTTCTAATGATTTTGAGCGAAGAGCATTTTGAATATTAATTCGAACTTCATCAATTTTAAAAGGCTTTGTTAGATAATCATAGGCTCCAAGCTTCATGGCCTCTACAGCTGTTTCGGTTGTTCCAAAAGCGGTGATCAACATAAATAAAACATCGGGGTAGAGTTGACGAACCTGGCGAAGCAATTCAATTCCAGTCATATTGGGCATCTGTAAATCAGAAATAATCATATCGATTGTTTTTTTCTCTAAGAGCTCAAGAGCCTTAACACCATCTTCAGCAAGGCTAATTTCATAACCTTCTTTTTTAAGCATAATTTCTAAAAATTCGCGAATGGACTCTTCATCATCAACAATTAATATTCTAGGTTTCATTAATACCTCACCCTCATATAAAGTCTAAGTTGAAGAGATAGGAAATGTCAAAGTGAACACTGTACCTTTTCCTTCTTCACTTTGTACTAAAATACTCCCACGATGTGATTGTATAATTTTATGAGTGATCGCCAAACCTAGACCTGTACCTTTACTTTTCGTTGTAAAAAAAGGTTCAAAGAGACGCCGTTGAACTTCTGCATTCATACCCATACCATTATCCTGGATTAAAATTTGAATTTGATCCTCTACTTTTTTCATCTGACAAAGTATTGAAGCCTCTTTGGTATGACTTAAGGCTTGATAAGCATTAACAAATAAATTTAAAAAAACTTGTTTTAACTTTTCACCATGTCCAGTGATAAAAACATTTTCTAATAAATTTATAATTTGAGAAATATTTTGAGTTAATTTTTTATCTTGCTTTAAATGTTCAAGAACATCATTTATGAGTAATGATAAATTTACTTTATCTGTATAAGGTTTTTCTGGTCTGGCGTAATCTAAAAACTCGGTAATGAGATTATTTAGTCTTTGAATTTCCTTAAGAACAATCTTCATCAACTTTTGATCATCTTCATTATGTGTTGTTTGTGAAAGCAATTCAACACTGCCGCTGATGCTAGCCAATGGATTTCGAATTTCATGAGCGATTCCAGCGGCAAGTCCGCCGATAGCAGCTAGTTTTTCATTTTGTCGAGCGATCCCCTCGTACTTTCGAATGTCCGTCAAATCTTCGACAACAGCGATGTGAATGTTCATTTTTTCATTTTCATCTCGATAAATCTTATGTGAAAAGCTTAAAATTTTTGAATCTAAAAGATGGACTTCAGTTTTAGTTTCCTTATTTAAGTTTAAAAGATCCACTCCATATTTGGATAAATCAATTTTTTCATCTTTGATTAAATCCTTGTTTAATATTTTTTCTCCAAATGGATTTAACGATAAGACCTCTCCACTTTCAGTAAAACTCACCACACCGACCGGAAGATGATTCATAATTATTCGATTCAATTCTTGAAGGGCTTTTAAACTTAATCCCATACGCTGCACTTGACTTTGTACTTCAAAAAACTGCTCACCAAAAAATCCAACAAAAACAGATAATCCAATAAAAGCAATATTATGCAGTGAAACTGTAAGAATATAGTTAAAATTAATATTTTCAAAAATTAAGGCGCTAACAACTGTAAATACCATAGAGCTCCATAAGGAAATAATGAGTCCCTGGCGCATTCCATTTTGTAAACTTGAAATAAGGATGAAGATCATAAATAAAATCGTAAAAAGCAATAAGGGCCCTTTAAGGGAAAACATTAAAGCTCCGACGGTCGCAACATCGATAAATCCTAAAATATATGTTTTATTTCTAATCCAAGATATTATTTTTGAGGTTGATTTTACATTTGAGTTTATAGTCACTTCAAATAAAAAGTTAAATATCAAACTCACTAACAAAACTGAATAAAAACTATAATAAAATGTAATATTAATAAAGTTTTGTTCAAAAACAAATGTAATCAAACCTACAAATAAAATCAGAGAATAAACAATAACCCGAGCCAAACTCAAAGATGCCTCTGTCACTTTTTCACCATTACTTCGTCTTTAATATTTATTCTCAAAACTTCCCCTCAAAACCTATACCAATATCATTTATAAAGTAGACCCAGGCGACAAGGAGATTGTCGCGGAGACGCACTCCATGTGCGTCGCACAAGACAACGACGCA
>DAIRER010000524.1:0-1607 GCA_036795495.1 Pseudobdellovibrionaceae bacterium
CAGTATTGCAAATGCCACCGCCAGCTCTAAACCCCTTGATGTTTTTTTAATATGATTGGGGCGAATATTGACAATAATACTTTTAGCTTTTGGAAATATAAAGCCCTGATCGCGTATCGCATTTTTAATCCGATGAGCACTTTCTCGAATGGCCTGATCAGGCAAACCTAGGAATATGATTTGAGGAAGACCCGCCACGAGACTGACTTCGACTTCGGCTAAAATAAAATGATCTTGATCCAAAACAAAAGAATGTACTTTAATAAACATACCCAGAATATCTTGCATGAAACGGACCAAGGCTTATTCAATTTAAATCTATATCCATAAAAACATTCCTGTTTTCGGATGAATTTATTCAAAATTTCGAACTCTAATAATTTCGCACCCTAAAATAGGGCAAATTATTTCTTTTTATCCCCAGAGATTGGGTTGAGCTGAATGAACTCTTGCGAAATAGTGATTTTCCGTTGTTTATAAAGTCCGCCGAGGGCAATTTTAAATTTCTTTTTACTGACCCCAAATAAACGATAAATAGTTTCGGCATCGGTTTTATCAGTAACATTCATGGTTCCCCCAGCCTTAATTATAACTTCGATAATTTTTTCACCCAGGTCTTGAGCAGCTTGATGCCCGCTGGGAAGGAGAGCCAAATCAATTTTTCCATCTTCTCGAATCTTTCGAATATATCCTGTGATCTCTTGGTTTTTTTCTATGTTTTGAAAAACCTCATTGTAATAAAGAACACCCCAGAATTTTTGATCGACAATCGCTTTGTAACCTAAATCGGTTTGACTTTTTATAACCAATTGAACAGGTTGATCTGTCTGATAAAATCCTTCGGGAACAGTGTCGGAAATTTTGGGGCTTGGGTTCTTAAAATTCATAAATAAGGGAGTATTACAATTTTCACTTTAATGCAAAGCAAAGCCTATCCATTGAGGATTTTAGATTTTTTACACCCTTTGCAAAAAGTTTCTAGTGACATAAATGTTGCGAAGGCGAAAGGCGTAGGGGGAGTCTCGAAGTGCCAACATCTTCATTCCTTCTAACTCTGAAACAAAATAGGGTTCTTTGAGTGGTGTATAATTCATGAGCCATTCCGGGGTTTTCAACTTAAAATCTAAAGTCAATTGATGAGCTGTTGCAATAAATAGACTTGCTAGAGGATCCTTCAACCTTACACGTTGTGAAATCGAACTTAAATCCTTACTTTGAAGAAAATCATCAATAAACTGAGCCAATTGCAATCTTCTCTCTTTAGGGTTTTTTCTCGCATTTTGAATGTAGAAACTTAAATTTTTCATTTTTCACCAAATATGGATTTGAGTAAAATTTTTGATTCGATTTTAAGTTGTTGTTTCGGATAATATTTTTTTATAATTTTTATAACATCCATTCGAGATTTCAATTTAAGATATTTTATTAGAAATAGAATATCAATCTCATCATTTGTCCCAGCTCGAGCCGACAATACTTTCATTGCAAGCATATAATCAGGCGTAGCCATACGAATCATCAAATTGTTCAATCCCAAATTCAAAAAACTATAAGTTGCCTTTTTAGATTCAAACTTTTTTACAGCATCATTAATCCACCACAAATTA
>DAIRER010000525.1:0-1606 GCA_036795495.1 Pseudobdellovibrionaceae bacterium
CTGCAACCATAAGGTCCGTTTGTCGAGAAAGAAAGGCAGGGATTTGTAAAACATCAGCCACTTTGGCGGTATCTTCCACTTGATTGGTCTCATGAATATCCGTTAAAAGGGGGACATCGAATTCACTTTTGATGCGATCCAGACTTTTCAAAGCCGTCGACATGCCTGGGCCGCGAAAGCTGGATGAACTTTGTCGGTTCGCTTTATCAAAAGAACATTTTAGTATCCAAGGGATTTCTAATTTTTGAGTCACGCGTTTCAGTTCTTGTGCAGTTTCTTTAACCAATCCCTCATCTTCGATGATATCGGGTCCAGCAAAAAGGACAAAGTTTTTGGCATCGCCCCACGTAATGGTTTGGTTGGATGTTTTTAAGGTGACTGTTTTGGCTAAAGCTTTGAATCCTGTCATAGTTTTTATATTTTCCTTATTTATTTACAGATTTAAGAACAGATTCAATCACATGGTTTTGATGTTCTGTTGTCATATCTGGGTAGAGTGGAAGACTGATCACATGTTGAGCGCAGGTTCGAGCCGTCATAAGAGGTTCACTGGTCGGTGTGTGTTCTTTGTACCAGGGTTGATCCGGCATAATTCGAGGGTAGTGTACGGAGGTGGGGACTCCCAATTCCTGCATGGATTTTTGAAAAATGTCTCGATTTTGAACTTCGATGGTGTATTGAGCCCAAACACTTTTACAATCCTTTTTTTCTTGAGGATATTTAAATCCCTCAGATTTAATTTGAGAGAAGGCTTCATTGTATTTAAAAGCCACTTCTTGGCGACGTGCCACTTCCCACTCGTAGCGTTCGAGTTTAGAAAGCAAAATGGCGCATTGAAGGGTATCTAAGCGTCCATTGATGCCAAGGCGTGTATGGTAATAGCGACTTTCAGATCCATGCTCTCGAATTTCTTTCATCGCTTTATACAAAGGTTCACTCTGGGTAAAAATAGCTCCCCCATCGCCATAACAACCCAAGGGTTTAGCTGGAAAAAAACTAGTTCCAGCGACGAGACTTAAATTACAAGATTTTTTACCTTTGAAGGAGGCTCCAAAGCTCTGAGCGGCATCTTCAATGACAGAAAGATTGTATTTCAGAGCAAGAGCATTGATCTCTTCCATATCTGCGGGATGACCATAAAGGGACACCGGCATTATGGCTTTTGTTTTTTTATTAATTTTGCTTTCAATTTGGCGAACATCGATATTGTAAGTTGTCGGATCAATATCCACATAGACAGTTTTAGCACCCATCAATGCAATAGCTTCTGCTGTCGCAATAAAAGAAAAGGCAGTGGTAATAACTTCATCGCCAGGTTGAATGCCTAGGGCCATTAAGGGAATGATCAGGGCATCAGTGCCGTTGGAGCACGTTAGAGCATAGGGCGCTCCGGTGTATTCAGATAGTTTTTTTTCAAGTTCAATGATTTCAGGTCCATTCACATAGGCGCCATGGTCAAGGACCGTTTGAATGCGTTTATTGATCGATGGTTTTAGGGCTTCATATTGGGTTTTGAGGTCAATAAATGGTACTTTCATAAAAGCCTTTCTATAAAGGGAATCTATTGGGAGTGAGTTCAATTCAAAAAACAGGGCGAGTATCCCCT
>DAIRER010000526.1:0-1605 GCA_036795495.1 Pseudobdellovibrionaceae bacterium
CTTTAAAATTCCATGGGCCCGACCCACCAAATTTGAGATTTAATTGTAATTCTTCTCCTTTTTGAAGTGAATTTTGAGAGCTTGAAATCTCCGCAGAAGGCAAAGATTTAATTTCAAAGCTTTCACTAAGAGGGCTTTCGGTATAGGGTAGAGTAGAAGTTATGATCAATCTATAATTACTCCCATTTTCCCAAGACTGGTCAATGTGGATTTTTATTTGTTTATCGCTTGAAATTTTATAACCAGAAATTTCTCTGAAGTTGCCTCCAGTTTTATCTGATATCTCGACTTTGAATTCATTTTTGGAATCAAACAAGCCGGTTTTTTGAAAAGTGGCTATAATACTGTCTCCTTTGCAGTAAATCTTTTTATTTAAATCTGTAATACTCAAAAAGTTCGATACGTTTTTTGTGATCTTATATTCAGCAAAAGAAGAAAGTCTAATATTAAGACCAGACTCCATTCTCTGAAACTGCATTGGAGTGAATTTTTGGCCACATTTATGGTGATAAGACATGTAGTTGTCCAGCGGTGGACTATAGCTTTCACCATTAAAATCTATTATATCTGAAGGGATTTTTTCTGTACAATCCAACGAAATAAGCGATGGGTGTCTCTCAAATGGATCAGCAGGCGTATCGCATAGTTCATCTCCTGTAGTGGTGCAATTTGCCCCGATTCCTCGAGTTACCAGTTCTCTTTTTTTGATATCACTGTTGTTGCTGTCGTGGTAGGTGTGTAACAAACCAAAATAATGGCCGAATTCATGTGGAACTATTTTTTCTTTTAATAGAGAAAAACTAACTGGGTCGTTATCCAGATAGCTTAAAACTATGGCATTAGACCTTTTGCTAAAGTTTGGCAAACTTGTGTATCCATTGAGCAAGCTTAGGTCTGGACGAGTGATGGTGTGCGTGAAATATAGATTTATGGCATCATCACCGTCATATTTTGCTCTTAGCTTGCCATCGCTTTCAGTTTTTAGGTCATAGAATTCATTATCATATATGTGCTGAATTTCATTATTCTCCACTAAGAATCGAATGTTTATTTCAGAAAACACTAGATTTAGTTTGTTAACTAATTCTAAAACTTGGTCTGTTGTGATAGCAAGAGGCGATAAACTGCTGTGTAGAACTTTTGGCTTTATGTATAATTCGTATGTGGCACCTTTCCTTCCTTTTTTTGAGGATTCGCTTTTTTTAAGTATTTCATAATAAAGTCTTTTTTCGTTTTCAGTAAATTTTGATGTGCCACACCACACCTGACTTCTGGCTGGAAGCCAAAAAAAAAGAACACCCAAAAATATAATTATTCTCTGGAGACGCATGCTTTTTTATTCCTCACAAATTCCGAAAAGCAAAAGTAGTTTTTTTTGGTTAAATTTTTGCGTATTTTAGCTTAAATTGCTCAAACTCATGCATTAATAGATCGGCCCTTTCCACAAAACCTTCTAAGTTTCCTGCTTTTGCAGGTACCTCAATGTCTTTGGTTATTTCATGAATACGCATTAAACCTATGGTGCCTGAGTTGCCTTTTAAGGTATGGAGTTCCTTTTGTATTGTGACCACATCATTAATTTTAAATGCAGCTATCGAATTGGCT
>DAIRER010000527.1:0-1605 GCA_036795495.1 Pseudobdellovibrionaceae bacterium
CTCCCTATTATCGAAGAACAGATGAATAAAATGTTCTCTAAGGGGCCCGGACGATTGTCTCCCTTTTTTATTCCTTCTGTGATTGGTAATCTGGCATCTGGTCAAATCAGTCTCTTATTTAATGCTAAAGGACCGAACTATTCAGTGACTTCGGCCTGCGCCTCGGGGGCTCACTCTATTGGTGAAGCCTATCATTATATTCGAAGAGGTATTTCACAGGTGATGATTGCTGGTGGCACTGAAGGTGTCGTTTGCATGTCTGGAATTGGTGGCTTTGCAGCCATGAAAGCCCTTTCAACGAGAAATGAATCTCCAGAAAAGGCGAGCCGTCCTTGGGACAAAGACCGAGATGGTTTTGTACTTGCTGAAGGTTCTGGTATTTTAATTTTAGAAAGTTTAGAGCATGCCCAAAACCGTGGAGCTGAAATTCTTTGTGAGCTTACGGGGTATGGACTTTCTGCAGATGCCTATCATATGACAAGTCCCTCACCAAATGGTGAAGGTGCTTCAAGAGCTATTCAGCTCTGTCTTCAAGATGCAGGGATTTCGCCACAACAGATCAACTACATCAATGCTCATGGTACGAGCACCCCTATTGGGGATTTGATTGAAACCCAAGCCATAAAAACTATTTTTAAAGAACATGCTCGTAAATTAATGATTTCAAGTACAAAATCAATGATGGGACATGCTCTTGGAGCAGCCGGAGCCATTGAAAGTGTGTTTTGTGTTTTGAGCTTAAAGGATCAAATGGCACCACCCACAATAAATCTAGATCATGCGAGTGAAGAATGTGACTTAGATTACATTCCAAATAAATTCAGATCGGCACCGATCAACCATGTTTTAAACAACAGTTTTGGTTTTGGTGGAACGAATGCGTGTTTGTTATTTTCTAAAATATAAAGGAGATTTTTATTGAGCTCCCTAAAAATTCATATTGCAAGTGACCATGGTGGTTACGAGTTAAAACAGCACTTGTTAAGTTTAAAATCTGAAGTCTTTGAGTTTATTGATTGGGGACCTGAATCAATAAACTCTGTGGATTATCCAGATTATTCATTCAAAGTGTGTCAGGCTCTGCAATCCTCCTATGAAAAACAAGATCCTGAAATAGATGCTTTAAAAACAGGAGTTTTGGGACTTCTTATCTGTGGTTCAGGGCAAGGCATGTGCATGAGTGCTAATAAATTTTCTTGGATTCGAGGGGCTCTGTGTTGGGATGAAAAAACGGCCCAATTAGCCCGTGAACATAATAATGCAAATATACTATGTCTTGGCGGACGAATCATCTCTGAAAGTCTGGCCTTAGATATTTTAAAACTTTTTATAGAAACTCCTTTTCAAGGAGAAAGGCATGCTGTCAGAGTAAAAAAAATCAGTCAACTTCTCAGCAGAATATGATAGTGATATAAATTCATTTTTTAGAAAGGACTCCACCGATGATCTCCATGAATAAAAACCTAAAAGAGGTAGATCCTGAAGTTTTTAATGCTATTTCAAAAGAAGAAGAACGACAAAAAAATGGGTTAGAAATGATCGCTTCTGAAAACTACACATCTAAAGCTGTGATGCAGGCTCAGGGCTCAGTTTTAACGAATAAGT
>DAIRER010000061.1:0-8169 GCA_036795495.1 Pseudobdellovibrionaceae bacterium
TATTCCCTATTTAATACCTTTACAAACTCTTGCGCCGCCCCTGCAAGTAATTGTATCTCAAGTTGTTCTCAACTTCAAAATGCACCAGACACAGTCGGCGCCGATGCAAAAGTAAAACTGAAATCATGCCTTGGTTATCAAAACAAAATTGCAGAGTACCAACGTGATGGCCAAAGATTAGGTTCGGCGATACAGTCTGCCACCCTTTGTTCGCAAATGTCCTCAACAAATTTTAATTTTGCTTCACTGAGCTGCACAGGAGCCGCAGCATCAACACCTGAATGTGTGTGTAAAGCCTCTGCCGACCCACAAGGATGTTTAATGCAGTATCTTTCTCAGAAAGGAAACTCGGGATCTAATAGTAATAAAGGATTTTCGACTCCCGAAATGGCTTCAGCCGCAAGCACGGCAAGCACCAAAGATTCTGGTTTCAAATACGAAGAAACACCTGATAAATTTACTGGAGTTGATCCGAGCTTATTTAAAAACAACGGCGGAGACAATCAGCCTGGACGACTGGGCGGTGGTAGTATTGGCAGTCCGAATGGTGGGGGCGGCCTCACTGGAGGCGGAGACTCTGGCGGTGGTGGTGGTGGCAGTTATGACCCAAATGCTGGCAGCAGTGTTGGCCTAAATAAAGGTTATGTTCCCCCGGGAGCCGCTCCAGGATCGGGTGGTTTTCGACCGAGTTCTCTGGGCCACGCTGTTGGAATGTACAAACCAGGCTCCCCAACCCTAGGAGCTAATAATCCCGGAGTTCAAACTCCTGACTTTAGCAAATACAATCCGAACTTAGCCGTTCGTTATCCTAGTGATACATCTGCTCTTTACACTCGGGATGGCGTTCAAGGCGCCCACGAACCTATTTTTAAAGTCATGCAAAAAGGCTACAGAAACTCCGACAGTAGAAATTACTTTTATACAAAATAAAGTATCTATATAAAATATCTATGACGCCATAAATATGAATGGCCAAAGATCCTTAATTTATTTTGACTCCATTTCATAGGAAAGTATATTAGTAATTCTTCTGCACTGTCTTTTTTTTCTGGAGGTCAATATGGGTTCCTATGGTTTTTCTACGCAATTAAAATGTACTTTTTCTGAAGCGATCGAGCGAGTGACAAACGAACTCAAAAAAGAAGGTTACGGCATCATTACAGACATTGATGTTCAAGCGACAATGAAGGCGAAACTCAATATCGATAAAAAGCCCTATCGTATTTTGGGTGCCTGTAAGCCCGCCCTGGCCAATCAAGCCATTGATACTGAATCCGATATTGGATTGCTACTTCCCTGCAACGTGGTGGTTCGCGAACAAGCGCCCGGAGAGATTGTAGTCGCCTTTATGGATCCCGTCGCTGTTATGAATCTTGTGGGTCGACCCGAAGTTTATCAATTGGCATCTGAAGTCAAATCACAATTAGAACGCGTGAGTGCTGCTTTGAATAAGGAAACTCTGTTTGGAAAATAAACTTGATACCACAGTCAATAAAATTGATGCCATAATTATTGGCTCGGGTGTCGGCGGCCTGGCCGCAGCTAGTTTGTTAACAAAAATTTTTAATAAAAAAGTTCTTGTGATTGAACGCCACGGAAAACTGGGCGGATTCACACACACATTCAAACGACTTGATAAATTCAAATGGGATGTGGGGCTTCATTATGTCGGAGATCTTGAAAAAGGATCCCCCTCGGAAAATCTATTTTCATTTATTACGGCCAATCAACTGACCTGGAATAAAATGCCCCCCATTTTTGAAAAATTCATCTACCCGGATTTTGAATTTCAAGTCCCAAGCCATCCCAAAGAGTATCAAGAACAACTCACCCAGAAATTTCCCAATGAGACCTATGCCATCCACAAATACTTTAAAGACATTAAAGCTCTTACTCAGATTTATGGCCTTAAGATGGCATCAAAACACTTTCCACCTTTTGTCGAAAAAACATTAAAACTTTATTACACCTATCGATTAAAAAAAACTCTGGGACCCACACTCAGTGGACGACTTTACTCTCTGACGACCAAAGAGTATTTGGATTATCTCACCAAAAATGAATTATTAAAATCCGTACTGTGTTCGCAATGGATGGATTATGGAGTTCCCCCAGCTCAAAGCTCTATTTTTACTCATGCCACCATTGCAAGCCATTATTTAAATGGAGCCTATTACCCCCAAGGAGGCTCTGATCAAATTGCCTCTTTGATTAAAAAAGATTTAGAGGCTAAGGGCTGTCAATTTTTAACTTCTCATGAAGTTAAAGAAATTCTCATTGAAAATCATCAAGCTGTAGGGGTGCATGCCCACAATCGAAAAAGTGAAAGACCTGAAGATGCAGATAAAATATTTAAATCCGATATCGTGATTTCAAACGCAGGAGCGCGCAATACCTATTTAAAACTTTTGCCCGCTTTCGTAAAAATTCCATTTCGTCAAAAATTACAAGATATTCAGCCCGGCTGCACCAATCTGACTTTATTTATTGGATTCAAAGAAAACCCCTCGTCTTTAAATTTAAAAGGCGAAAACTTTTGGATATTTTCAAACCCCAACCACGATGATATTGAAAAAAATAAAAATCGTATTTTGGGAGCGGCTCCAGAAATGTGTTATATTTCTTTTCCTTCGTTAAAAGACCCTTTGTCTACAAATCACACAGCTGAAATTTTAGTGCCCGTTGGGTATGAACCCTTTTTTAAATGGAAAGATCAACCCGCAAAAAATCGAGATGCCGAATACAAACGATTGAAAGAATTTATGTCCCAAGAAATTCTTAATTTTGTGGAAAAACATATCCCTGGGTTTAAAGATATTGTTGAGTTTGCCGATTTAGGAACACCATTGACCAATGAACATTATGAAAACAGTTTTCATGGAGAAATTTATGGAATCCCCGCAACTCCGGAGCGCATCAATGCCCCTTGGATTTCACCACAAACACCAGTTAAAAATTTATTTTTGGTTGGAGCCGATGCCACAGTCCATGGCATTGTCGGAGCCTTATGGAGTTCGATTTCTTGCCTATTGAGCATCTACGGCTGGAAGTCCTTTGGGAAAATTTCTGAAGCCATAGCCTCTCGCAAAAAATAGACCTCTTTCCGAACTGTAAATAATAAAACTAATAGTTTTAAAACTTTAAATTTTTATAATTGCTGATGCTTTTCAACGTAGTCTTTAAGTGCGGCATTTTCTTGCTTAAGAATACTCATCTGAGTTAACGACTGTTGCAAGTGATTGTAATAATCTTGAGCTTCAATCGTTTTTTTATCTAATGCCAATTTAATTTCTACAATTTTGGTTTCAGCCACATTCATAAGATTTTTAAGAGCCTCACCCTGTTGACGTGCGGAACCCTCAAGATCTGTAAATGAACCGACCATCTTATCCATATCAGAGTTTAAAGCAGCAATTTCATCGTCCTTTTTTAATAAATCTTCTTTCAGAGTATTGATCAGGGCCTCTATATTAGAACCTTCATCCATTAAAGCTCGGATTTCTTCTTGCAAACGAACACGTTCTTCTTTGAAATAACGTTCTCGTTCTTCGATTGTGTTTTTTGCCTTGTTTAACTCTAATTGAACTTCATCTCTTAGGGCTTGAGTCAACTCAAGTTCATTTTGTAAAACCTTGTTTTTTTCAAATAAAGACTGGCTGTATTTTTTTTCTTCATTTTGTATTTGATTGGCGCGAGCTTTCGTCCCCTGAAGCTCTAACTGCATTTGTAATGTTAACTCCAAGGATTTTGCTAAATCTGTACTGAGCTTTGTGTTGTTCGCCCGCTCCATTTGAATTTGCTCAGATAAAACTTTAATCTGCTCATTCACTGATGAAGTTTCGTATGAAACTGTTTCCATATTTCGAATTTTTTCTTTTAACTCTTCTTGCATTCCATCAATTTCACCTTGAACTTTTCGTAGGTTTTGTTGGATTTTTTGAACATGGCCCGTTTGGTTTTGTTGTGTGTTTACCGTTTCGATTTTTTGATTTTCAACAGTTTCAATAGTTTCAACAATTTCGTATTCAGTATTCATGGGTAGGATCTCCTTTGCCTGAAGTTCATCATATTCATCATATTCATCAAAACTGGGACGGCTGAGCTCGTTCAGTTTACTGCATATTTCGTCAAATAATTTTTCGTGATTGATCGATGGTGTATTCATACTAAGGACTATGGTACCATAGTCCGGAAGCTGGTCATTATTTTTTAAATAATTTTCAAATGTCAGGACTAGAGATTAGTCTAGCTCGTTCAGTTTTCTTTAAAATGGTGCTATTGAGAGAATTGATCTTTTGCTTAAACTTCAATTTTAGCATAAAAGAAAACCCAATGATTAAAATAAACTCTTTTTACGAACTAACTCCAGATCATGTTTTAGAAGCGGTCGAACATGCGGGATATCATCCGACCGGTCAATACTTACAATTGAACAGTTATGAAAATCGAGTTTTTGATATTTGGCTCGAAGAAGACAATCAAGTAAATTCTCCTTCGCGAATTATTGCCAAATTTTACCGCCCCCAACGCTGGAGTCGTGAAGCCATCTTAGAAGAACATTCTTTTCTGCAAGAACTTAAAGCCGCAGAAATTCCCGCAGTAGCTCCTTTAGGAGGAACTACCACACTGACTCTTGAACATGATTTATGGTGTGGCCTTTTTCCAAGAACCATTGGCCGAATGCCCGAAGAGTTATCCCTCAATGATCTTACACGAATTGGAAGCACCCTGGCTCGCATCCATAATGTTGGAAGTCAAAAAGTAGCCAAGGCTCGCCCCCAACTTACGGCAGAAAACTTTGGTTGGTCCAGTTTGCAGATTTTAAAAGATTGGGTTTCTCCAGAAGTTTGGAGTCGCTATCAGGCCGCCGCCACAGATATTGTTTCTTATCTAGAAGAGTCCCTGAACCCACAAGACTTTATTCGTATCCATGGAGATTGCCATAAAGGAAATCTATTATATAGTGATCGGGCGAACGAAAACCCCGAGTTTTCGATTGTCGACTTTGATGATTTTTGTAATGGTCCCGTCGTTCAGGATTTTTGGATGCTCTTATCCGGGGATCCCGAGTTGGAAAATCAAGAACTTCAAGCCCTATTGCAAGGCTATGAAACTTTTAGAGATTTTAACGACGAGGATCTTCATTTAATGCTTCCCTTAAGGGGACTACGAATTCTTCACTATGGAGCTTGGATTGCCCGTCGGTGGGCGGATCCATCTTTTCCACGGCTTTTTCCACAATTTAGAGATTATACCTATTGGGCCGAAGAAACCGAATCTCTGGAAAAAATCGCCTGGAAGTTGTAGCTGACTCTCATTGACTGTGATAAATGAAATTTATCTTATTTCTATTGGACTTCGTCGCCCGACATAATAAAAAAATTCTCGAGCATCGGGAGCTTTTCGCGGGAGAGAAGGTTCACTTCGCGGGCCACCGCAATGCGATCAAAGGTGGCTATAATTTTAAGTTTTGCTACCGGTATTTTTATTTCACCGTAGGACTGAGCTCCTGCCGCATCTCTGATATTGATCTTACGAAACACAGAAACCTCTTGATCGACTTTAAGTGCTGAGCTCGAAGCTATTGAAATATAAAAGTCTTTGTATGGAATCTCTTCATCAGACATTGTGATGTTTCGTCGCACATCCACAATGGTCATAGTGGAGTCTTGAGTCCAACCCGTTTTTGATAAAAAAAGAGTTGTTAATATTGTCAGTATTTTCAAAAAATTCATAAACCCTTCCCTGGTTCTAAATAACTACATAATGGACTTTTCGACCCATTAAAAAAAAACTTGAGTATTATTTTATAGAATCTTATAGGCTCTGAAATTTGATTCAATTTATCAGACCAAGGTCTTAATCTGACAGCCCTCCACATCTGAAATTGAAAAAATTGAAGAAAATAATGAAAATACAGAAAATTTGACAGTATTTATGAATCATCATAGACTGAGCCATGGGACCGAATGAAAAATTATTTAAAAAACAATATGCCAAAGAACTTTTCAAAATCGCTGAAAATGATTTTGTTACAAGCAAGGTGCTAGCAAAGGCCCAGGAAGTTCGACGAGAGACGGTTTTATTTTTAATTGAACAAACAATTGAAAAATCACTTAAAGCTTTATTATGCCACAAAGGACTACCTATACCATTCACTCATGACCTATATGCTCTAGTTCAAAGATTTGAAGTTGATCAGCTCCCTCCTGGTGGATATGCATTACATGATTTAACTCCCTTTGCCTCCATTCGCCGCTACGAAGAGGGCAATTATATAATTGAAGAAGAAGACATTCAGCATGCCCTTTCTATTGCTGAAAGTGTTTTAAGCTGGGCGAAGGAACTCATCAACAAGTGAAAAATATTGGACGTTTATTCTCAAAAAAAATCCCCGAATCTGAACGAAAATTGCTAATGACAACGGCTTCAAACTTTATTCGTTCTTGCACCTCACCAATTAAAATTATATTTTTTGGATCTATCTTGACTGAAAACTTTGATGCCAGCTCAGATATCGATATGATCATCCTATTTAACTCACCCAAAGAGGCTGATCTTGGCCGAAGAAAGCTGTATTCTTCAACACAGCCAAATTTAAAACACTCATTAGAGATGATTTGTGTTGATGAAAAAACCTTTAAAGAAAAATCTCAAATTGGTGGCCTCTATGCCATTGCGAACGAATCTGGCTTTGAATTTTAAAATTATCACTTTAAGGTCTTAATCTGACAGGGTCCTAACTGGATATGGTCACGCTGCGTCCAGAAATAGATCTATCCCCTCTTTCTGACCTTTGTTAGATATGGGCGTTATATGAGTAATTATTATGTTCTATTATTGCGAGGCATCCCTAAACATTTAGAAAGTGATGTCACTGAACTTTGTTTTCAACATCAATGCACTGGGATTTCTGAAAACTTACAGTTCATTCAACGGGACTTAGTTTATGACGGAGAAATTCTGCCCCACGATCAACATCAACTTTCTGTATTTTTTGAGTCAACTCCCCCTGAGGCCCTCATTCAGGATTTAAAAAAGATTTTACCCGCTTTAAATTTTTCAATTTCTCAAGAAGAACAAAAAGATTGGCTTGAAGAATGGAAAAAAGGTTTTGTTCCGTTTAAACTGGTTGGTCCCTATTGGGTAGTGCCCTCGTGGCTTGCGGCACCAGCAGAATGTCAATTTCCCATTTCAATGGACCCAGGAATGGCCTTCGGCACTGGAACTCATGCCACAACACAAATGATGGCCTATTTACTTTACAAGCTCTCAAAATCCTATACATCAGAAATATCTAACTGGAATCTAATCGACGTCGGAACGGGAACTGCGATTTTAGCTATCCTGGCTGAAAAATTAGGATTCCCCTTGATTACAGGAATCGACATAGATCCCGAAGCCCGCCGTGTGGCACGATCAAATATTGAAATCAATAAATCCGAAAATATTTTGATTCGTGATGAACCTTTAAATGAAATCAAAGAAAACTTTAATGTGATTATCGCTAATATTATTGATGGCGTCCTGATCAAATTAAAAAATGATTTGATTCAGCGAGTGGCTCCGGGTGGTCACCTTCTCGTTACAGGAATTTTGCTTGAAAGAGATGACTTTTTTTATGAAAAGTTTTTTGAGAACATGCCACTTCAAGTGATTCATCGCCTTGAAAAGGACGAGTGGGTTGGTTACTGGTGTCAACGCTCGATAAGCAAAGACCCTATTGAAAATGAAAGTGCTTTTTAAATGCGACGCTATCTCATCGATAAAAAACAATTTAAAGATGGTACGGTAGAAATTGATGGGGATCTTTTTCACCACATTTGTGAAGTTTGCCGTCAAGATCTGGGTTCTAAATTTGAAGTCCTCACCGAAGATGGTAAGGCTTTTTTAGTAGAGATCAAATCTGTTCAAAAAAAAATGGCTACGGCCATTATCTTAGATCAAAGGGTCTTACCCAAACTAAAAAAACCCTATCTCCATTTACGCCTTTCCATTCCTCGATTTCAGGTTTTTGATACTATTCTAGAAAAAGCAGTCGAGTTGGGTGTAAAATCCGTGCAACCCTTTTTCTCTAACTACAGCTTTGTTAAAAATGAAAGTATGGTCTCAGAGTCCAAAATGATTCGATGGGAAAAAATTATTAAATCCTCCATTCAACAAAGTGGA
>DAIRER010000528.1:0-1602 GCA_036795495.1 Pseudobdellovibrionaceae bacterium
CCCAAGTACTTTTTCAACTTGATATAAAAGGAGAGAATGTTCCTTGTGATGATGAAAGCATTCAGAAGTCTTGTTATCATCTGCCGACTAAAATTTGTAAAAGTACTTGGGATGAGTTAGAAATAAAATGCAATGAATTGCTTCCAAAGGTTATGGGACGAACGATAAGTCCAAGCGAAATTATCTCACCTAAAATTTTAAAGTGTCAAAAGTTACTCTTTGATAGGCAGTTTAAAAACTCGCGTAAAATGGATGGCGGGCCTCGTTGTGAAGAACATTTCACATACATCCATGAGCGACGCCACGATTTTGATTAACTTAACAAAGATGTAAGATCGTTTTTATTGCTTAGCATTAATTGCTTTTTTAGCTCGCTGGGGGTAGAAGCAGTTCTATGCCATTTTTTTTCTTTTGGTCCTTGTTTGAATTTATCGTCTTTTTTCAATTTGTAGAAAATTTTGGATTTTTTTATTCTTTTTTAGGTTACGTCCTTCCTAGTTTTTTAGGGGTGATGATTTTTGGACGTTCCGGGCAATTGGTGATTTCTCAATTGCAAATGCAAATGATGAAGGGTGAGGCTCCTGCAAAAACCCTACTGAAAACCGCTGGATATTATATTTCAGGCGTTTTGTTTTTAATTCCAAGCTTTTTAACTCGTGTCATTGGTGTTTTATTGTGGATTCCCTTTGTACGAGGTTTTTTGGTGGCCGTGATGTTTAAAAAAATGGCAACACCTTCAAGGTCTTCTTCGAACTTTCGAGTTTTTACTTCAAATGTCGCTGGTGGATTTCGAGAAGACGGCTTTCCGCCTTCTGGCTTTGAAGACATGGCTTCGCGCCCCATTAGAGATGTTACACCGGTTAAGGTCGTTCCTCTTCAGGCCCCAAAAGATGAAAGGTTCACAGAGCAATCGCGTTGATCGTGAACAATGGTTGCCGGTTCTTTCGGATTTCTGTAATTAATTTAGAAGGTTATTAATCTAAAATTTAAATCATTCACTTTCTTGGGAGATTTATGTCTCAAATGGAATCAGTCGCATTAGGTTCACAGCAGGGTGAGGATCTATCGCGAAGTTTTGCCCTGAGTACGCGCCTGGACGCCCTTGCCGCTTGGGGGCAGCGCAATTCGTTGTGGCCTTTGCCCTACGGAACCGCATGTTGTGGGATCGAACTTATGAGTGTGATGGGCCCTCGATATGACTTAGCTCGTTTTGGAGCTGAGGTTGTGCGTTTTTCACCCCGACAATCGGATTTGTTGCTTGTCGCTGGGACAATTACTGAAAAAATGGCTCCTATTTTGGTTCGAATTTATGAGCAGATGTTGGAGCCAAAATTTGTACTTTCTATGGGGGCTTGTGCTAGCTCGGGTGGCTTTTATCGTGCTTACCATGTGTTGCAAGGAGCAGATAAAGTTATTCCGGTGGATGTTTATGTTCCGGGGTGTCCACCAACTCCAGAAGCAGTTTTGGATGGCATCATGTTATTACAAGATATGATCACAAAAAGAAAACCACGTCCGTGGAAAGAAAATTGGAAAAATCCCTATGCACAAAATTGAAATTCTTAAAGAACAACGTGCCGAATATGGGAAAGGATTGATCAT
>DAIRER010000529.1:0-1595 GCA_036795495.1 Pseudobdellovibrionaceae bacterium
GGATAAAGAAATTTCAAAAGATGCTCCGAAGCTTAAAGATTCCTACGATAAGGACTCTCAAAAGTTTTTAGATGATGTTCTTGAAGGACTCACTTTATTAAATATTCCCTATATTTTAAACACCTCATTGGTCCGTGGACTGGATTATTACACACATACGGTTTTTGAATTCACAACACAACTGCTAGGGGCCCAAGGTGCCATTCTTTCAGGCGGTCGCTATGACGGCCTCATTGAATTGATGGGAGGACCCAAGACTCCAGGCGTGGGCTGGGCTGCAGGAATAGATCGCCTGGTTGAACTATCCAAAGAACAACTGCAACATCAGACAGAAAAACCCCTTATTGCAATTATTGGTGCAGATTCTTCTGGTGAAAAAGAAGCCCTTAAAGTGGCGCAAGAACTCCGCTCTCAAGATCAACGTGTTGAAGTGCTTTATTCTGGGAATATGGGTAAAAAAATGAAGCGCGCTAATAAACTGAATGCGAGCTACGCTCTTATTCTTGGTGAACAAGAAATCACACAATCTCTTATCACAGTAAAAAATCTTGGAACAGGTGAACAGAAGACACTCTCTCGAAAAAACCTATCTGATATAATACCAATTCCTGTTATAAAGTAGAATTGGTATTATTTGCGGTTGAGTTTTATGTTCTCTCCACGACTCCATCCATAAACAGAAAGAGCAGAAGATCGACTCCAAATAAAATAAAGTACCATACCCATTAAACCTAGACCTATACTTAACCACTGCCCACGAGTTAATCCAAATAACTGAAAACCAATATCCGCATCAGGCATTCTAAAAAATTCATCTGTGATGCGTACCAACGAATACAACATTAAAAATGTGGCCGTAACCAAACCGGGTGTTCTAGGTTTTTTCCAATAAAATAAAATAAATAAAAATATTAAAAGCCCCTCTCCAAAGGCCGCATAAAGCTGTGAAGGATGCCTTGGAGTCAATAATGGACCTAAGGCATTGGCTAACTCCGTATTTCCAGATTGAATTTCATGTATAATTTTAGAAATTGTCGATTGTACATTTTGAGCCGCCTCAGAATTAATACGGTATTTAGAAAACCAATCCATCCATGTCTCTTTAGAGATATTTAATTTCTCTACAACAGGTGCTAGATCAAGAATCTTGCCTGGTTCATAACGGTACCACTCAAACATATCTTGAGGAAACTTTACGGCTAAAGGAAAATCTGCAGCAGAAGGTCGCCCCACAAGTTCACCATTAATAAAATTGGCGATTCTACCAAAAAAAATACCCACAGGCCCAGTCAATGAAACAAGATCAAATAGATACTGAATTTTTAAACCATATTTTCTGGCATAAAAAAAACTCGATACAATAATCCCCAACATTCCACCGTGACTGGCCATTCCCCCTTGATTTACAGCTAAAACTCCCCAATAGGGCGCCTCTGAACCAAAGCTTTTTAATAATGAAGGAGCATAAAATAATACATACCCAAGACGTCCACCAATCAAAATCCCTAACGCTGAATAAAAAATAAAATCACTGACCATTTCAACGGTCATACCGGCCCTTTGTTTTGGAACTAACCACGCTAGTAAAAAATAAG
>DAIRER010000062.1:0-8116 GCA_036795495.1 Pseudobdellovibrionaceae bacterium
CGACTTGAACGAGCGCGAAAAATGAAAACTAATAACTTGGCGGATTTTATTCCAGTGTATGGCCCCCGAGAGGGAGATAGAGACCCTATCGTAATCCTTCGAAACCGTATGAATGGGCTCGTCGCATTTGATTCTTTTGATTCATCATTGCCAAATTATAACTGCCTCGTAACAGGTTCGAGCGGAGCAGGCAAAAGCTTTCTCAATAACTGCATCCTTATGCAGGAGATGACTCGAAAACTTAAGGTCTTCATCGTAGACATAGGCGGATCATATAGAAAACTAACTGAGTCTTTAGGTGGTGAATATTTGGAGGTCAACCTGTCCCCAAAATATCGCATGAATCCCTTCCATATTCCCGACCCAAATAAGGAACCAAGTGACCAAAAATTAAAATCACTAATTGCTGTTATTGAAAGTATGGTTACTGAAAACTCAAGTACACGATTGCCTAAACTTGATCGAGTACTTTTGGAAAAAGAGATTATTGATCTGTATGAAACAAAACGAACCGATGGGGAAATCCCCGTACTCACAGATCTTGCTGATAGGCTGAATAAGTCCCACGAGGCCAGCATGCAAGGGATTGGAAAAATGCTCTATATGTGGACTGGGAATCGCCCCTACGGACGACTCCTTGATGGGCAAGGAAGCCTGAGCACCAATGCTCCGATTTGCACGTTTGATCTGAAGGGACTTTCTAGTCATCCGGATCTCCAGGGAGTGATGATATTAATCCTTACTGATTTTATCCTGAATCAAGTTGAATCCGATAAGGAAAACAAGAAGAGAATCATTCTCGATGAAGCTTGGGAGCTTCTCAAGTCTCCGTCTGCGGCAGCCTTCATGGAGTACTGTGCAAGAACTCTCAGAAAAACAGGTTCAGGAATTACTTTCATCACTCAAGGTGTTGAAGAAATCGTTGCTAGTCCCATCGGGGCAGCGATTCTGAACAACACAGCCACCAAGTTTATTATGCTTCAAAGAGGAGACACCGAAATCTTAGCACAGACGTTAAAGCTCAACCAACAAGAGCTTGCACTCATTCATTCGCTTGAACAAAGAAAAGGAGTGTTCTCAGAAGGGTTTTTAATCGAAGGAGACCATCGCCAAGTTATCAGAGTATTTCCCAGCGCTACCGAATACTGGCTCTCAACCAGCGATGCGCAGGACAATGCACATCTTATGAAGCTTAAAAAAGATGGCCTCAGTCTAACCGATGCAATAAAGGCAGCTGCATCTGAGTTTCCAAACGGTGTAGCTCAATCAAACAAGGAGTCTGCGTGACAAAATGCAAAAAAATGATTCTCACGGGAATTATTTCAATCACGCTTACATTTCCGCAGCAAAGTCGAGCAGATTTTTGGGGTGGTGATGTTGTTATTCTAACTCAAATTCTAGCAAATGCTGTTCAACAGCTGATCCAACTAAGGCAATTATTAACAACAGGATCAGATACTTTAGATCTTATGAGGAACATTAACCGAGGAATTCGAGATGGCCTAAGCGTTCTTCAAATGATTAATCCACGATTTAATCCTGGCCTTTACGGAGACCTGGAAACAGCAGACAGAGTTTTGAATGTCATTAACGATCTCTATGGGCGCGTTCCTCAAACGGCAGAGCTGAGACTGCAAGCGGCCCAAGACCGTTCAGTATCTGAAAGCATTGCGATGAATGGAAATCTCTTTAAATTTGCAGATCAAGCTGACGAAGAAAGTAAAAGAATCTTTAACCATTCTCAAGGCGTTAGCCCGCAAGGAGCGGCTAAGCTCACTGCTCAATCCGTCGCGGTTCTGATCAATGTATCAACACAGGTTTTAAGAACTAACTCCATGATGTTGAAAATGATGTCAGAAAATATGGCTCTTCAGAATAGGAAGGAGAAACTTCAGTCCGCCCAATTTAAGACCCAATATGACGGAATCTCAACAGCACTTGAAGGCATTCCTAAAGAAATAAAGCTAAAGCCACTTGATGGAGGAAACTAATATGCCACAGTTTGAATTACTTGGTTCGTTGATGAAAGACCTTCATCAACAATTTGTCGGAATATACTACCTGATGCTTCCCGTTTTTTTTGCTCTATCAATTGCCATGACGTGGTTTAGATCTCCGCAAGGGAGCATTGAATTTTTAGATGTACTGAAGCGAGCTGTAATTGCAACTGTTCTACTTGTTGCGTTTCCTGACATAAGTCGTGCCATTATCTATGTGGCCGATGGAATCACAGAGAAAATCGACGCACTAAACTCGATTGATACCATGGTGAGAATGGCACAAGAAAAAAGTGAGTCATACTCAGCCTCGACAACAAGCCTACTGCTACAATTCAATGATCTCATCATAGCGGTGCTTTCATTCTTGAGCTTTGTGGTTCTTTACGTCGCCCGGTACATCACAATTGCAATGTACCATTTCTTTTGGATTTTCTTTATGATTTCGGCACCTCTCCTTTTACTGTTCAACCTATTCTCGTCAACAAGCCAAATTACAGTAAATCTCTTTAAAGGCATGATGGAAGTCGCAAGTTGGAAAATAGTCTGGGCTATTTTAGGGGCAATGCTGACTGCACTTTCTTTCGGTGACGCATACAAAGCCGAAGGAAACTACCTCACCTTAATAGTTATGAATTTTATAATTGCGATTGCCATGCTTGCTACACCGATGATGGTGAGATCACTTGTAGGTTCAGGTTTGCAGTCCATGTCATCGACTCTTGGTGCTACCGCCGTTGCTGCCATGGTCGCTGCGCCAGCGCGAGCTGCAACGGTCGCTACGACAAGTCGAAAAGCATTATCATCCGGTCAAACATTTGCGCGAAATCAAATTCAAAGATTTCAACGTTCTAAAGGCGACGCTTATAAAGGAGTCACATGACAACATTTAAGGCACAACTTTCTAATCACAAGCTTCCCCGTCAAATTGCAGACCTTATGCATTCAAATCAATTCTTAAAGGCATTTTCAGTTGCAGCCCTTACTATCTCGATACTCGCATTAATAGCTCTTATTATTTACGCGGTAAAGCCTCCAGTCATTTTAACATTGTCAAACACAGGTCAGGAGCTATCAAACTCAAATGTTCTTCCCAAAGCAGAGAGGGAGATCGAAGAAGCCATTCGAAAATACCTTGAATTTAGATATCGTTGGACTCCCTTGAATGTACAAAAAAACCTTGCTCAGTCATCAGTGTTTATTCATCCGAACAGTCAGAAGGCATTTCAAAATGCTTTAGCTAATGTCATTCGTTTTTCAACGGAGAAACAGGTCTCTCAACGAATTTATCCGGATGAGATAAAAGTGAATCTGTTGACCAAGATAGTTCACGTTACCGGGGACAGAATCACCTCAATTCAGGGAATGATGGCCGCTGGTTCATTGAAGTTAGAACTTAGCTTTGAAAGTGGTGATCGAACACAAGAGAACCCCTGGGGCCTATACATCACAAAAGAGAAAGAAAGTTTATGAAGATATTATTTATGATTCTATCAACTGGCCTTATGGGCTTGACCGCTGAAGCAAGGGTTCGCAGAGTTGTCGCTGGCAATGACCAAATTATCGCTGTAAAAACAGCTCTTGGAATTGCAACCATAATTCAAGTACCCGATAGGCCAAATAGCGTTGTCGTTGGAGATCAAGAGTCTTACAAGGTTGAATATTTAGATCAGGCAATAACAATCAAACCACTCCACGGAGGAGCAAAAAGTAACCTCTATGTCTACACTGATTGGAGGCGCTACAATGTACAACTTATCACCGGACCCGAACCACAGGCTGATTATGTTGTATACCTTGACAATCCAAAACCTGCGAAAGAAAAGAAGGAGACAACCACATGGAGACTTTTTAGGAATTCCTTAAAAAATGAGAGGCTTAACCTAGAAGTCATGAGCCTTGGAATACTTCGTGAGAATTTACTCGCTGTAGAATTCAAGATTAGCTCTCAGGATAGAATTAAATTTGATCCAACCTGGATATGGCTCACACAGAATGGAAAGACTAAGACTATTCACAATTTATTTGTTTCCGACCTTAGTGTTTCTCCAAAATCCCCAATCACTGGATTTCTCCAAATTTTAGCGACCGACATCGAAGCCTATGAATCTATGAGAATTGAAGTGAGGCGGCAGAAACTAAGTTTTTTGACTTTACCAAAGGTGGATTCATGGAAACAGTTGAAAGCAACTCAATAGCTGATCGAATTACCAAAATATTCTTGAGAGAACCAAAACCATTCACCAAAAAAAGAGACATCAATTGGACTGCGATAAAGATTTCTGCTGGCTGCGGAATCGGAGGAGTCGTATTAATTCTTTTACTAATGCCCGCGCAAAAACCAGAAGTACAAGAATTTGTTGAAAAAGTAGATTCCTCAGGCAATAAAATTCAAAGTTTATCAGAATCTAATCCCACGGCTGATGCTTGGTCACAGATGCAACAGTCACAGAGTGCCGTTGGAACTGTGCCAAGATCAATGGACTATCTTAGCAGCCAACAAGGTGGCGGTCTTGGTGGCTCTATGCAAGCCCCTAACCGCAGTAGCGCAATGATCCTGACTCGTGGTGGTATTGATACAAAAACCCAACTTCCTCCGGGAACAAAGATTAGAATTCGCATCTGTGAATCTCATACATTGACCACACAATCGGTCCCCCTATTAGGTTTGATAGTTGCTGATGTTGAGCATGAGAACAGCACCGCTATTCCAAGTGGAGCCAAAGTTATTGGCGAAATGTCATTTGATGAGTCAACGGAAAGAGCATCAGTTGTGATTAGGTCCATCCAAATGCCTGATGGAAGGGAAAGACAAATTTCTGCAATCGGCGTCGGAAAAGACGGTCAATATGGAATAGATGGAAATGTCCATTCAGAGGCCTTCAAGAATTCAGTAGGACAAACACTCACCAGATTTATTGGAGCATATGCGGAAGGCTCAATGGCGCGCGGTCAGCTAGGAGCATCACAGGGCGGCCATGAAAATGGAATGAAAAACGCCGTGGCTGAGACAGCAAAAGATCGAGCTGAAGCGTGGGGCGAGGACCTCAAAAAGGAAAACAAATGGATTGAGATTTCTGCTGGAAACGAGTTTTCAGCAGTTCTAAATCAACCATTTTCATTCAGAGACCCAGGTGGCACTTATGGAAATTGACAACAATAATGATATGACTCTGATTTGGTGCCTAGCTATTTTCGGCCTTAGCGCAATCGGCTCCAAATTTACGAACTATTTTTTTCAGATCATCAAGGACCCTAAGTTTCAAATTTCTATTGCCTTAGGCATTGGTATTATCCTGTCCATCGCCAGCTATTTTGGATTACAGAAATTTGAACGATACAGGATCTCTAAAAAACAGGAGGCTTCAATATTGGGTTTTGAAAATGACGCTGTATTTTGCGGTAGTACCACTGATTCACAAGATGTCTTTATTAAAACAAGGCAGCGGGCAATGCACACCCAAGTCATAGGCACTACCAATGCCGGAAAAACAGAATCAGTCATTTTACCCTGGGCTATTCAAGATATTATAGCAGGAAGAGGATTGATATTGATTGACGGTAAGGCTGATCGGTCCCTACTTGATAAGCTTTGGGCGTACACCGTTAAAGCTGGGAGACAAAAAGACTTTCGTTTATTCTCATTAAGCAATATTGAAAGCTCGGATCAATTCAATCCACTAATTGGCGGCACCCCTGAGGAAATTACGGAGCGAGTATTTAATGCTTTTGAATTTGAAAATCCGCACTATCGAAATCTTCAGTACGAGGTCTTTGCGCAAGTTATGCGAATTTTTACTTCAGCAAAGATTCCCCCAACATTTCAGAGACTGCATCAGGCCATTTCTGACCCACAATACCTGAAACTGTTGGCTCATAACTCTTCATCTCAGGAATACAATGAGTGGATTCAAAACTTTTCGTCACTGCCTTTAAACGACAGACTGAATCGAACAAGTGGTTTAACAACGGCCTTAAGTCACTTTGCTTTTGGAGAAACAGCACAGCTTTTTAACTCTGAACGACCAGCAATAACCTTGGACAAAGCTTTGACAGAAAATCTAATCGTGTACTTTCAATTGCCTGTTCTGCTATCTCCCTTTCTTGGAAAAGCGACTGGCAAGTTGGTGCTACAATCACTACAGGCATCTGTGGCAAACAGACATAGAGGAAACATTGAAAAATCAAAATTCTTTTCGGTCTTTCTCGACGACTTTTCAGAGTATCTTTACCCAGGGTTTGTGACCATCCTAAATAAATCTAGAAGTGCGAATGTGGGAATTGTATTTGCCCATCAAGCTTTAGGAGACATTAAGGCTTTAGGTGATGCTGTTGCTAACTCAGTATTAACTAACGCCAATTTAAAAGTATTTATGCGAGGCAATGATCCTGATTCTGCCGAATACTTTTCTAGTGTCATCGGAACAGTAAAGGCAATGAAGTACACCGAGCGAGCAAAAAAAGGATTTATCAAGTCAGAGACAACGGGAGATCAAAGTCTCAGAGAGGTCGATGAGTTTATAATTCATCCAAACAAATTCAAAAAGGATCTTGGTGTTGGTGAAGGAATTATGATTGTCCCCCATGAAAGAGGGAGTCTTACAGCTCAGGTAAGATTTCAAAAGTGGGAGGACCTACCAAGCGTTCCGCTAGAAAAAACGGAAAGAAAAGTAGCGCTGCCATTAAAATTAAATCGACCTAGTGAGAAGTCAAAACCGCAAACACGATCTCAAAAGGAAATTACATGAATAAAAATTCAAAAAATGTCTTATTGATTGGCGCGATATATTTAGGAGCCCTGTTACTAGCTTTCGGCTGCGCAACTCAAAGTAAATCAGTTGGTCTTGGCGCTGCAATTGGTGGAGGAACGGGAGCACTTATCGGCCATGTCGCTGATCCTGGAAAAAATGGCGAGTATCGTACTCGTAACGTCATCCTTGGAACCACTGTTGGGGCAATGGCTGGATCAATAATTGGCGATGTCAGCTACAAAGAAATTGAAAGCCAAAAGAAGGAAGCCTTTTTAAAGAGTAAGGCATCGGCACCTCAACCTAGTGACGGTGCTATGCCGAACTTAAAAAGCCCAAAAGTCGAAGCTAAATGGGTTGAAGGCAAAATTTCAGGAAATAGATTTGTTGAAGGCCACTATGAGTACATCATAATCGAGCCAGCTCGTTGGGAAGAAAACTAGTGGGAAGAAATTCAGATTTTCCAAAAGAAGCCCTTCGTATCACAGCACGATCAGGATTCATTACCCGAAAAATCTTCACAACATTTTTAACATCTAATCGTCCTGTTCGCTCACAACTTAGAGCTTGGAGTAGACTTTTAGAGTCAGGTTACTTTGTAAAACATCCAGATCCGCGATTCCATGACGTATTTCTTATAGATAAGAAAAAATGCCTGGCTCTGTCAGATATAATTGGCTCAATAGTACGACCTCCTTATACTGGTGTCATTCGCCACGATGAAATTGTGCTTAGTGGAGTTCTTAATATTGAGAATCATGGATTTCTTGAGTCCTGGGGTTTGGAACAAGAGTTCAAATCACAAGGATCTGGAGCTGTATTATTAGATTCACAAGGACAGGTATCAAAATACCCTGATGCGATTTTGAACTTCAAAGCACCAGCTGCACCAATTCAAGTTGCTGTTGAAATTGAGCTTTCACTTAAAGACAAACGGAGATATCAGAGAATATTCAATGCTTACTCATTTGCAAAGGGCCTCAGTCTAATACTATTTGTTTGCGGGGAACCTGCGATTGAAAAGGTCGTTAAGACATGCGCACAAGAATATTTTTTACCGCCTCACGGGTTGGAGTTAGGATTTATGGAAAAGGCAGACTGGCTCACCAATCCGATTCTTGGGACTGTAAAGACAAGTACAAATGAGTGCTCGCTCGGGACATGGCTTGACGATAAAGAAAAAGAACAACTCAACGTTGACTAGAAAATAAGTGGCCGATTAATGACTGAAACGGTCACTTATTTTAAAATTGGAATTTTAAGGCCACTGAAATAACTAACTGAGATGACTTCAAAAAGACTCCCCCGCCGCCTCGTCGGCGTCCTCGAGCCGCTACTGACCACTCCCACCCTACGAGTGAAAGTGGTCAG